>NZ_JBTNRI010000001.1:0-218148 GCF_054515815.1 Nitrosopumilus sp. S6 | reverse complement strand
AACAAACCACTAGGGATTAGAATTAGGAAGAATTTTTAATTAAATTAACGTAAATAAAATATGAAAACAAATAATGATTTTCCAATAGTTGTTTTTGATAATCAATGTTATTTGTGCGTAAAATTTGCAAAAGTTGTGAATTTTTTTGCCAGAGGAAAAATGAAGATGATAGGACACTATACAAAAGAAGGTGAAAATATTCGAGAGAAAATTCTGGATGAATCTGCATTAGATATGTTTTGGTTTATTGATGAAAAAAAAGCGTATGGAGGAAGATCTGCATTACTGCCAGTGATAAAAACAATTTTTTCAAACAAATTAAAAAAATTCCCAATAACGGGAATTAACGAACAATGTTCACAAGAGTGTAAATCAGTTAAAGCAGTTTTTATTAGATCAACTAGTTTGATTTCCAATAGTAAAATCATCAAAATTAATGATGAAGTTCATAATTGATTACCAAAAATAAATATAAATAATTAAAAAAAATCTTGCAAACAAATGGCAGAACGAAGAACAATCATGATTGATGAGGATGTTGCAAAAAAAGTTAGAAATCTTCAAGCAAAGAAAATTAAAGAAACTGCCGGAACTGTAAGTTTCTCTGCAGTAATTAATGAAATGCTTAGAGAGTGCAATAAATCATAAATCTAAATAAGACTATGAAAATCATACATACGTATGAAGATCAAAATACAAAATACACCAAAGAAAACACAGCTTCTTTGTGGATTTGTATTAGAGAAATCAGATAAAGTTTTAGGATTACCAAAACTAGATTCAAAAACATCCCTTGCAGTAAACCAATCACTCAAAGATATAGAAGGAAAGTTAGGTAAATTAGCAATTATTCCAACTATAGGTGAAAAACAATTTCAGAGAATCCTAATTGCAGGAATTGGAAAAAAAGAAGACATTACAAAAGACACTTTTAGACAGGTTTCAGGTAAAATTGCTCAAAAAGCACGTGAATTAAAATTAAAAGAATTTTCAATAATCACGCCTCCCACGTTTGTTATTGATCAGATTTCTTCAATATCACAAATTGTAGAGGGGGCAAAAATGGCATTATACAAATTTGAAAAATTCAAGGCTGAAAAAGAAGAGAATTCTCCAGATATGATAATAATTGTTCCAAAATCAAACAAGGTTTTACAAGCAATAAAGATAGCCGAAATTGTTGCAGATGGAGCAATATTTACAAAAAGTATTGCTAATTTACCTCCAAACGAATGCACACCATCTACATTAGCAAATTTTGCAAAAACCATTTCCAAAAATAAAATGAAATGTAAAATTATTTCAAAATCAGAACTAAAAAAGAAAGGTTTTGGAGGAATTTCGGCAGTAGGGCAAGGAAGTAAGAATGAACCAAAACTAATCATCATGGAACACACTCGGGGTTCAAGAAATGAAAAACCAATTGTACTTGTTGGAAAAGCTGTTACATTTGATACAGGAGGAATTTCATTAAAACCTGGAGCAAATATGGATGAAATGAAATTTGACAAATGTGGTGGTTGTACAGTATTAGGAATTATGAAAGCAGTTTCAGAATTAAAATTACCAATTAATGTAATTGGAATTGTTCCATCTGTGGAAAACATGCCAGATGGAGAATCATATAGACCAGGTGATATAATCAAGTTGTATAATGGAAAAACAGCAGAGATTCTCAATACAGATGCAGAAGGACGATTAATTTTAGCTGATGCATTAGCATATGGAGAAAAACATTACTCACCAAAAGCAATTATTGATTTTGCCACATTAACAGGAGCTTGTATCATAGCACTAGGTACCAACGTAGCAGGAATGGTTTCAAATAATGAAAAATTATCAAAAAAAATTTTTGAGTCATCAAAAAATACTACAGAACAAATTTGGGAGCTTCCATTAAATCAAGAATTTATGGATATGATAAAATCAGATGTAGCAGATATGAAAAACATGGGTATAGGAAGAGCAGCGGGAACAATAACTGCTGCTGCATTTTTGAGAAATGCAATAGAAGACACACCATGGATACATTTGGATATTGCAGGGGTAGCTTGGACACAAGTAGCTACAAAAGAAAAATCATACAATCCAAAAGGAGCAACAGGTTTTGGGGTTAGATTAATTTTAGATTATTTACAAAAGTTGTAAGTTAATAGCCTCTACTGTTTCTATCAGGTTTTCCAACATTTGGATTTCTCCAACCATGTTTTTCCATCATGTGATTCATCAGTCTAATGTCATTATCACATATTTCTCCACAAACAGAACAATTTGGCATGTAATGTTTTGATTAATTTCATTATTAATAGATTGTAAATTAGAAAATGCCAGCACTGTTGCTTCCCAAGGGCTCTCGCATCTTAGTAGCACAACAGCGACGTTAGGTTTGACTTCCAAGTTCGGAAAGGGATTGGGTCGCACCCTAACGCTATGGCCGGCTTGAAAATTTGTGTTAAAATCTCAATTATTAACGTAACGAAACCAGATAATTTACTCCAAAATAGGTATAAAACAAAGAGATTACCGATCTAGCACATGACGCATAGAGTTGGAGTTTTAGATCATGAGCTCTGTCAGCCTAAAAAATGCGGTTTAGAGTGCATAAAGTATTGCCCAGTTAACAAATCAGGTGCAGATTGTATTGTACTCAATGAGGAATCAAAAAAGGCCCAGATTGACGAGGATATTTGTAATGGATGTGGAATATGTGTCAAAGTATGTCCTTTTGATGCAATTACAATAGTAAATTTAGCAAGTGAATTAGCTACTGATAAAATTCATCAATATGGCCCAAATTCATTTCGATTATACAAATTGCCAACTCCAAAGAAAGGAGAGGTAGTGGGTTTACTTGGAAGAAACGGTATGGGGAAAAGTACTGTTGTGAACATTCTATCAGGTAATCTAAAACCAAATCTTGGAAGATACGAAGACCCTCCGGAATGGGATGAGATTTTAAAATATTATAGTGGAACGGAACTAAAACAACATTTTGATAAAATTAAACAAAATCAAATTCGTGCATCAATTAAACCACAACAAGTACACCATATTGCACAAGCATTTGATGGAACCGGGAAAGAACTTATTGAAAAATATGATGAGAGAGGAGTATCTAGAGAATTAATCAAAGAATTAGGATTGCAAAATTCTGTTGATCAAAGCTTAAAGGAACTAAGTGGTGGAGAATTACAAAGAATTGCAGTAGCTGCTGCAGCTTCTAAGGATACAGAATTTTACTTTTTTGATGAACCGTCATCTTACAATGATGTTTTTCAAAGAACAGGTGTTGCACGAGTAATTCAGAGTCTTGCAAAACTTGGAAAAAGTGTAATGGTCGTAGAGCATGACTTGACATTACTTGATTTTCTTAGTGATTATATTGAAGTGCTTTATGGGGAACCAGCAGCTTATGGTATTGTTTCAAATATTCTTTCAACCAAAGTTGGAATCAATGTTTTCCTTGATGGATACCTACCAAATGAAAACGTAAGATTTAGAGATAAAGCATTTTCCTTTGATGTCTCATCTACATCTACAGATGAATTTCAAGAAGGAAGTGAAATTGTAAACTATCCAAAATTAATAAGAAAATACCCTTCATTTTCAGTTGAAATCGAGCCTGGTAGAGTAAGAAAAGGAGAGGTTTTGGGAATCATGGGAGCAAATGCACTTGGAAAAACTACTATGATGAAGATGATTGCAGGTGTTGAAAAACCAGATTCTGGAGAAATTGATAAAAAAATAAAGATAGCATACAAGCCACAATATCTTCAAAATGATATTGATGTAGAAGTTGTAGCATTACTTGACAAAGCAAATGGAAATCCAGTTGAAGGAAGTCTTGAAGAAGAACAGATTCTTGATCCATTAAAAATTAAAAAACTCTACAATAAATCTGTGAAGAATCTTTCAGGAGGAGAACTACAAAAAGTAGCAGTAGCATCTTGTCTTTTGCAAAAAGTAGATTTGTATGCGCTTGATGAACCATCAGCATTTTTAGATGTTGAAGATAGAATTGCTATTGCAAAATTCTTACAGAAATTTGTTCGCTCTTTTGGAAAGTCAGCAATTGTAATTGATCACGATTTACAGTTAATGGATTTGATTTCAGATAGTGTGGTAATTTTTGAAGGAGAATCAGGGGCTGCAGGAAAAGCTACATCACCACTACCAAAAGCAGATGCAATGAACAAATTCCTAAGATCATTAGACATGTCATTTAGACGAGATGAAAAGAGTCTTAGACCAAGAGTAAACAAATTAGAAAGCAGATTAGATAAAGACCAGAAATCATCTGGAAATTTCTATTACAAGAATTGACTCGAATGTTAAAAAAATCACTTGAAAGCATACTTTCTCCAGAAGAAAGTGAAGAACTAATTTCTGCATTTGATCAAATTGGAGAAATTATCATTGTAAGAATCCCAGATTCGCTCCTACCTAAGAAAAAGATTATCGGAGAAGCTCTATTGAATGATGTAAAGATTGTAAGGAGTGTCTTTTATCAGGCATCAGCTGTAGAAGGGGATTTTCGTACACGGAATCTAGAGGTTATTGCAGGAGAGGACAATACAGAGACAGAATACAAGGAATTTGGATGTAAATTTACGGTAGATGTAGAAAATGCATTTTTTTCACCTAGATTATCTACTGAAAGGGATAGAATAGCAAACCTGATTCAAGAGGGGGAGGTCATGACCAATATGTTTGCAGGCGTAGGAATGTTTTCAATAATAGCTGCAAAAAAGAAAAGATGTACAGTTTACAGTCTCGACATCAATCCAATTGCATCAAAATTGTGCGAGAGAAATATCAAACTAAACAAACTTGCAGGAGAAGTTGTTTCAATTAATGGTGATGCAACCCAAATTATCAATGAACAATTGATAGATAAATCAGATAGAACATTGATGTTACTACCAGAAAGATCTGATGAGTTTTTAGAATCTGCAATTAAAACAACTAAAGATGGAGGAATAATTCATTACTATTCTCACATACATGCAGATAAAAAATCAGATGCAGGGAAACTTTCAGAAGAACATTATTTGCAAGTCTCTCCAATAAAATCAGAGATATTAGGATCAAAAATTGTTAGACCTGTTGGTCCAAGATATTATCAAACAGTTGTAGATGTTAAAATTTCCAAGTAGACTAATCATCTGAAGTAATTGATGCAGGTGAAGGTTTAGTTGTTGCCATGACATATCCTATCCATGCAACAACTCCAAGAATTCCTCCTGCAATCATCAATACAGATAATTGTAAAACAATAGGACTCCACTCAGAAAGCATGAGCAAATAAGCATAAAGAAAGAATCCTCCAATACAAAGAAGAAAAATTGTAATTCCCATTCCTTTACGTTTGTCCATGGCGGGAAATTTTTTGCGAGTTATTTATTGGTTTTATCTAAGTTAATTCAATGGCCATAAGATATGCATCTTCACCATCACGATAATAGGCGTTAAGTTGTTGTCTAATTACAAATCCAAGTTTTTCATACAATCGTACAGCCTCATTATTACTACATCTTACTTCCAAATAGAATTCATCACATTTTCTGGATTGTACACCTTTTACAGATTCTTCAACTAATGCGTTCCCAATTCCTCTCTTTCTATATTCATCAAGAACTGCAATTGATACAACATGACCCTTCTTGACAAAACCCAATTTCTTAAAATTTGAAAATCCGTATTCAGTTTTGCACATTATGTATCCAACATGTTTTCCACCTATCTCTGCTACAATGAATGCCTCCGGAAGTTCTGCAAGTAAACTTTCATAGAAATAATCAGAATAATGTTCAGGTAGTGTTTTTAGATTAATTTCCATTACAGGAATGAGATCGCTTGGTTCTGCACGTCTGATATTACAATCACCTAATTGTCTCAGAATAACTTGCATACTTAGAGATAACACTATCAATATTTAATTTTAAACCAAAAGACCATTTAATGGAAAGAATAAATCAGAAAGAATGGAAGAGCATTCTCAAGAAGACATAGTTTCTTTAGTAAATTCCATATTCGATGTAAGTGATTTTATAAAAACAGAATTTTCCATGGAGTTTAGAATTGAGGATTTCGAATTCAAATCAAAATTTGAACAATTAGCAAGAAAATTAGAAGGTATGAGTTTTGTATGTAAGTTAGAACAAAAAGAGGGTGAAAAATTTGTCATTATTCAAAAATTTGCAATAAAAAAACAAAGAAGGTGGATGAAAACTGCATGGACCCCTAGAGCTTTATTTGCAATTGTAATTGCATTTGTTATGATTGATGGATACTATAGAACATCTGGAACAAATTCAATTGTAGAGATTGGAGAGCCTCTCGAAATGGCTGCAGTCTATACATTATCACTGATAGGAATTTTAGGAATTCATGAATTAGGACACATTATTGCAGCAAAAGCTCATAGACTAAAAACAACTTGGCCATACTTTATTCCAGGTTTACCAGTCATAGGAATTCCAACGTTTGGAGCATTTATTCAATCAAGAGGATTAACCATCAATAGAGAAATTTTATTTGATGTTGCAATAGCAGGTCCAATTGCAGGATTAGTTATTACAATAATTGTCTCAATTTATGGTGCATATACTGCACCAATTTTAGAACCCGAAATTGCAGCAGGATTATTTGAAGAATCAAGATTAATGGAATGGGAACAGGGTGAACCATTGCTAATGACTGCAAGTCTTGCAATGTTTGGTAAAGGCGGTCCAGGACATGAAGTAATCATGACTCCCGTAATGTTTGCAGCGTGGATTGGATTTCTGATCACATTTTTGAATTTACTTCCCGCATGGCAATTAGATGGAGGTCACATGGCAAGAACATTACTTGGTCCAAAACTACACAGATATGCAACTTTTGGCAGTATGGCAATCCTAGTTTTGTTAAATTATTGGTTAATGGCAATTTTAATTCTGATAATGAGTTCAAGAAATCCTAGTGCAATGCCATTAGACGATATTTCACCACTTTCAAGAAAGAGAAAATTAGCATACATTGGAATTATCGGATTAGCAATATTATGTGCACCATTACCATCAGATTTTTTGCCTAATTTTCTACCGTAGTAATAGTCTAGCACCATCTGCAACTACAGCAACTTTTTGTCTTGCACCTTGGGTCTTTAAGATATAATCCATAGAATATTTTATTCCAGGTAATGAAATCATGTTTAATTTCTTTGCATAAAATTCAGGTAGAATGGAAACAAGTCCGATTTGAAAATTCTTTTGGATCTCTGAAAGGAATAAGAGATCTTCCATACCGCTAACGTATTTTGTAGGATTTCGTAATTGTTCCAAAGTCAATCGGTCTTCAATGTATTGTTGAATTGCATCAGAACCTAATCCTCCCTTACATTCAGCAACTAAAATTGCAAGACCATCTTTTTTGATTGCATTAGAACAATTCCATAAAGAAGAGAAAGAGTTTCCAAGATTATCATTACTTGCATCTTTACCAGTACTAATTATCATTGTTTTATGTTGACCAACATCTTTGATTGAGTTTGACTCTAGAATTTTTGTATTAGAAATAGTTTCTGATGGATGTCCTATTGAAAAATCAATTATACCCTGAGAATTTGCAACGATTTCAAGTCCTTGAATTTCAAAATTATCAGAAAATTGCTTTGCTTCTTGAAGACTTTCAGGGTATTGTCCTGGAACAGGGAGATTGCCTTGTCTTTTTGCATATGCTGCAAGCATAGATTCTAAACCAAATTTTTTGAGAAGTCGTGTAGAAATAGTTTCATAGCCAAAAAGGCCATCAAATTCCATTTCACCCATAAATACAAGATTTGAGTTTGGATTTTCCATATTATCAAACTCATTAATTGAGCTGCCTTCGGGCAGTCCCGCTTTGACTTGATTTAGGATTTTTTTATCAGTAAGAATTTTTGGAAATGGTTTTGATTTTTGTTCACATAATGTAAACAAGGATGATATTATTTTCTGAATGGATTTTGAGTTATGTAAAACCACAAGTTCCATAGGTTTTGACAAATCTAAGGTACTCAATTTTTCATTAATCGCCGAATCATCCAAAACTTTGCCATCAGAATCGATTTTTTGCTCTAAATTCTCGGCTCTTATGTCCAAAACAACGTCTGTAATACCATAATTTAACCAAATTTCAGGCATAATTCATTGATAATACAAACCAAAATAAATCCAGTGTAGTTAATTTTGGTATGGAATTTGTAAAAGAGTTTGCAACCTTTTTGTATCAAAAAGGCATCATAAAATTTGGAGATTTTACACTAGCCAGTGGAAAAAAGAGTTCATACTATGTAGATTTAAGATTAGTTCCAAGTTACCCCCATGAATTTAGAAAAATGGTCAAATATCTAGAAAATGAAATTGCTCAAGATATAGGATTAGACAAGTTTGATTCAATTGTTTCAGTACCTACAGGAGGTTTAGTCATTGCATCAGCATTAGCGATTGAAACTGTAAAACCATTAATCTATGTCAGAAGCAAGCCAAAAGATTATGGAACTTCAAAATCTGTTGAAGGTAAAATTCATGATGGAATGCAAGTAGTGATGATAGATGATGTTGCAACAACTGGAGGTTCGGTTGTAAATGCAATCAAGTCACTAAAAGAAGTCAACATATCAATAAAAGATGCGTATGTGATTGTTAATAGGATGGAAGGAGCTGAAGAAGCCTTAGAAAAACTAGGAGTTAAGATGCACTCAATTTTAAATATTTTAGAAATTACAGAAGCTTTGAACGAACAAAGTCTAGTGGGTGATGAGATTTTAGAAAAAGTGAAAAATCAAATTGGCAAATAAGTTTGGCAGCTCAGACAAATGCCTTCCAATCATCATTCAGATATAACTCTGATTCTTCATTGCAGCCAGTAAAATTTAATTTTGCTTATTTTAAAACTAACTGAAAATAATGGGCCCGAAGGGCTTCGATCCCTTGGCTCACCGGTTATGAGCCGGTTACTCTACCAAGCTGAGTTACGGGCCCTAAGCAGATGAACTTTTTCTCAGGTATAAAATGTTATGAGATTAACAGTATTCTTCAAAACAACTGTCCAATAACAAATTTTGTGCAGAAATGGATTTTTCAACAACTTGAATTAATTTGTCATAATCAGTTGAAGATTTTTCGAGAATATTTCTCCATGATGCTGTATGTCTAATGTCAGCTTCTGTATGTAGTTTGAAGTATTCAGTTGCTTCTTCACTGGTCATACCATAGAATTCTGCCAAACCGTCAAGTTTTGTTTGGCTAATTTTTGGAATTTCTTTTTCAAATGCATACATTGCACATGCACCACTTTCAAAAGTATCCATCAACTCATTCAATTCAGATACAGCTTTTCTTGTTTTTGGTAAACCTGAATAAGACAATAATTCTTCTTCAGAGATTCCAAGTTCACCTGCAAAAGCAATCCAGGGTTTAATATGATCAGACTCTTCTTGTTGATTTTCAACTAATTCTTTTACAACAGATTCTGGGGCTTTATCTATAATTGGAGCCATGAAAGATGGAACCTCTTTTACTAATTGGAAATATTCCTTTGAATATCCTGCTAGAGATTCTTTAGTTAATTTTCCATCAGACCATGCTTGGTAAAATGGATGTTTTAGTAAACTTCTTTCTTCAATCATTTCATCAATTTTTTGAATTATGTTCATGGTTTGACTCCAAATCTGCCAATAAAAAAATCTTTGCGGTTTACAAAAGATTTTATGGTCAAAATACAGAATTTTCTTGGGTTCCAGTGGTGTAGACCGGTCAAGCATACTGCCCTTTCAAGGCAGTGATCCCGGGTTCAAAATCAATCGATGAAAATCCCGGCTGGAGCACCAAGATTTAATTAACAATGGGAAAATTTTTTCAATAGAGGCACCATCTTGGACAGAAAAAATATCGAGATTAATCCTTTACTTGAAACATATGGAGAGTATATCAAAAAAATTGATCAGGCATTAGATAAAGAACTAGATCTTTATTCAGAATCAGAATTCATTGATCCTTTGAAGTATTCACTAGAAGGTGGAAAACGAATTAGACCAATTATTCTTACTTTATCAGCTGAAAGCATAGGTAAAATTGATGAAAATACATTTGCAGCATCTTGCGCAGTTGAATTTTTACACATGGAATCCATAATTCATGATGATATTATTGATAATGAAACCATGAGAAGACAAAAAGATCCATTCCACATCAAATATGGATACAATACAAGTGTACTTACAGGAGATTTTGTTTTAGGGTTAATTTTGGCAATATGTTCCAGATTAGATAATCCTAGAGTAACAAAAGACCTGGCAACTACTGCTATGTTAATGAGTGAAGGTGAAATGATTGAAAGTAGACTAGAGACAAGTGAAGATGTTACATTTGATGATTATCTCAAAGTAATTGAATACAAAACTGCAACTGCATTTGAAGTAGCAGCTAGAACAGGAGCAATTATTGCAAATGGAACAGAAGAACAAATTGAAGGGTTAACAGAATATGGGAAAAATATTGGAATTGCTTATCAAATTAGAGATGATCTTTTAGATTGGAAAAATGAAGACAAATTGTTTAATACATTGATTAAGAAAAGTTCAGATCCAAGAGATGTTTTTAATAAAATGGAAGAGTTGTTAAAAGAGTATTCTGAGAAAGCAAGAACTAGTTTAAGAAAAATTCCAGACAATGATGCAAAAGTAAATCTAGATAATTTGATAAAATTTACTTCGTTTAAGGCATAAGTCCTAAACTAACTATTGGTGTTGCAAATTCTACAAATTTAAGAAGTGGTTCTGGATATACACCAAATCCTACCAAGAAGATTATAGAGAATATCATTACTGCTACAATTGATTTTGGTTCTGAAACTCTCTTTTCGGTTTCACCTTCAAAGTACATCTTTCTAGTAATCCAACCATAGTAAGCAAGTGATAAGGCACTGTTAAGAACTCCTGCTATTGCAAGCCATGGAGCCCACCATAATGCAGAACTAGCATCTAATGCACTTCCAAATAACATCAATTTACTCCAAAATCCTGAAAGTGGAGGAACACCTGCAAGTGCAAATAAGGAAATTACCATACCTAAAGCAGTGATAGGCATTCTCCTTCCAAGTCCTTTTAATTTATCAATATGAGTTACAGCAAGAGTTGTTACAATTCCGGCAATCGCAATAAAGGCAGCACCTTTCATCACCGCATGATTGAATATTTGGTACAAAGAGCCTTGCAAACCAAGAGAGCTGTGTGGTGCAACTGCCAATCCAATCAAAATGTATCCTGCATGGGCAATACTAGAGTAAGCCAACATCCTTGAAAGATTTTTTTGCATGATTGCTGCAACGTTACCAATTGTCATTGTCATCACTGCAATAATTCCAAGAGCTAAAGTCCAATCAAGATTTAGAGCAACCATTCCAAGTACTATAACTCGGATAGCAGCAGCAAAACCTGCTTTTTTAGTTGCAGCAGCAAGTAATGCAGTAACTGGAGATGGCGCACCTTCATAAGTATCTGGAAGCCATTGATGGAAAGGAACAAGTCCCATCTTGAATCCAAATCCTGCAATAAACATTCCAACTGAAAGTAATGCTAATGGAAGTAGCGAAGGATCAAGTGTTGAATAGCCTTCAATAACTTCTCCAATGTTTGTAGAACCAGTTAATCCATAAGATATTGCAATTCCATAAACGATTATTGCAGAAGATAATGCACCAAATAGGAAGTACTTTAATGCAGCTTCATTTGAACTTGGATTCTTTTTCATAAATCCAACCAAGATGTAAGTTGGGATACTCATAAGTTCCCAAGCAACAAACAGCATTACCAAGTCAGTTGAGTATGCAACAAGAATCATACCAATTGTTGCAAGTAAGATTAGTGAATAGTAAACAGCAGGAGAGTTGTGTTTTCTCATATAATTAAATGAGCCAACTGTTGTGAACAAAGCAACAATAAGCATTGCAATTGCAAAGAATCCACCAAAAGCATCATCTACAAGTACATCATCAGAGAAAAGAGCAGATGCTGCTACATTTTCGTTAATGAACTCATATCCAACATATGCCATAGAAACAATCAGGGCAGTGAATGCAATTACAGCATAAAACGAGTTAGAGCCTTTTTCTTTTCTTGCAATACTGATTATTGGAAGAATAACTCCAACAGTTCCTAAAATTGCAATTAGTACTAATGGTGTGGAAGTAATGTCTAACATTTCATATCTCTCCTACATCAACAATATCAGAACTACGAATAGTAATCCTGCTCCAAATACGAATAGATATGATTGGGAAACACCAGTCTGAGTTCCTTGGACGACTTTTGCACCCCATCCAACTGCTTTCTGGAACCCATCGTTCATACCGTAATCGATAGCTGTCTTTTCAAAGTATCGGAATACACCTCTTGCTAACCATAATGGAGCCACTACAAAGCACCAATACACTATTGCGTTGAGATACCATCTGCTTAAGATGACTTTGTGAATTGCGTAAAAGAAAATGTTAGAATTTACAAATTTGACAGGATCAACCCATCTACCAATATAGAATATGTATCCTAATCCAATTCCTATTGCAAATGCAACAAGCGAAGCACCAAGTGCGACAGGGTTAATACCTTGTAAGAATTCGGGCAATATTGAGGATTCAGCTTTTACATGTTCGGTGTGGATTCCAAATGAATCTTCAAGATATACTTCAAACATATGATGTAATCCGTGTTCTGTGGATAATCCAATTAATCCAATTCCAATAGTTAGAACTGCAAGAATTCCATATGGAGCCCACATTGATAATGATGCTTCATGGATGTGATGTCCTTCTTCTTCCATCTTTTGGATGTGTTTACTCTTGTTACCAAAGAACACCATACCAATCATTCTTGTGGTATAGAATGCAGTAATTATTGCAGTCAACACTGCAATTGCAAATAGTGGCAATGCCCATTCGTTTCCTGATGTGTAAACTGCTGCAAAGATTGCATCTTTACTCCAGAAACCTGTTGTGATAAATGGCGCACCCATTAGGCCAAGACCTGCAGCCCACATGAAAGCATATGTCTTTTTCATTTGTTTTCGCAAACCACCCATATCGGTCATAAATCGAGAGCCAACAATATGTAACAAAGAACCTGCTGCCATGAATAATGATGCTTTGAACATTGCATGAGAAATCAAGTGGAAGAATCCAGCAGTGTAACCATCAACATATTGATGAGATAATCCAGCTACACCTAATGCCATCATCATGTAACCAATTTGTGAACCAGTTGAATATGCAAGAACTTTCTTAATTTCTGGATTAACCATACCTTGTGTTGCAAGTAATAATGCAGTTATTGCACCAACCCATGCAACAATCTCAAAGAATTGATCTGCCATAATTCCTGCAGCACCTAATGCAAAGACAATTGGTCCTATTCTTGCAACCAAGAATACACCAGCTTTAACCATTGTTGCTGCGTGAATTAATGCAGATACTGCAGTTGGACCAGTCATTGCTTCTAAGAGCCATTCGTTTAATGGGAATTGTGCAGATTTACCAACAGCGCCACCAAATAACAACACAAAGGCAGGAACTAAGAGACCTTGAGCATTCATAGCAATTGCCCACTCATGATCTCCCATGAGCTCTTTGAAGCCAAATGTTCCAGCAAACAAGAATATCAAAAGCATACCTGCAATCATCATTACATCTCCAACTTTGGTCATGATGAATGCCTTCATACCAGCATGTGTTGGAGCATAGTAATCTAAGAGACCAAGAACAGTACGTCCTTCTTGTCCAACATGATCTTTCTTTTTATCACGATACCAAAAGCTGATCAATGCATAAGATGCAAGACCCACACCTTCCCATCCAAAGAAGACTTGGAGTAAGTTATCAGATAATACAATTAATTGCATTGAACCAATAAAGAACATCATCCAGAACCAGAATCTTGTGATGTCTTTATCGCCTTTCATGTATCCTGTACTGTAGATCATAATCAAGAAAGAAATCCAAGCAACAACATTTGCCATAATTACTGAGAGCGGATCAGCTAATACACCACCTTTCAAACCAATTGCTTCAATCCACATAATCTGATGATGAATTTCTGATCCTTCAACTGCAAGAGGTAACAAAGATGCTGCAGATAATGCACTCATTAATGCAAATCCTACTGCAACATAACCGGTTGTTCTTTTTGAAAACTTTCCAATACCTGGCATAATAAGTGCGGCAGCAAATGGTAATATCCAAACAAGCCATGCTGCAGCAGATGTTGCTTCAAATGGTAAACCAATAGATTCAGTTGCCATTTAGACTCCCAACACTCCGTTCATGTAAGGTAAGATTGTCTTCAAGAAGATGTCCGGATAAATTCCAAGTACAACAGTAAATCCAGCTAATACCATCATTGGTGCTGTCATATACCAGCTTCCTTCTTTGACATTTTCTAGATGTTCAGGGGTCTTTCCAAAGAATACTCGTTTTAGCATCCATAACATGTAAGACATAGTAAGAGCAGTTGCAACAAGACCTAGACCAAATGTTACTGCTCTAATCGTAGAACCTTCTTCGATTGCAGTTTCTAATGCTCCGTAAAAGAGAATCCATTCTCCCATAAATCCACTAGTTGGGGGGACACCCATAATTGTAAGTGCACCAATAACAGCACATACTGCAGTAATTGGCATCTTTCCTGCTAATCCACCAAGTTTTGAGATACTGCGTGTACCTACTTTAACAATAATAATTCCAGCCATCATAAAGAGAATACCTTTTCCAAGTCCGTGAGTGACATACATCATCTCAGCGCCAGCAAGGCCCATTGCAGACATGGAGCCTATACCAAAGAGCAAGTATCCCATTTGACTGATACTAGAATAAGCAAGTAATCGTTTTAGATCATCTTGCATTAAGGCCATTGCACCACCATAGATCATTGTAACAAGACCCCAAATGTGGAACCAAATAGAGAGTTCTGCAAATGTAGAAGGTAAGAATTCAACAATTAATCTAAAGATACCATATGCACCAATTCCAATCATTGCAGGAGACAAAAGTGCACTGATTGGTGTAGGTGCTGAACCGTGAACATAAGGCAACCAAACATGGAACATAAAGACAGCTAATTTCACTCCAAGACCAATTGCAATCGCAATCGCTGAAATCATTACAATATCTTGAGGAATTTCAGACTCTTTGATATCAGCAAAGTCAAAGCTACCAATAGTTAGTCCAATCATTAAGAATCCTAATAGTAACACAACTGCGCCAGCATGAGTCCAAAAGAGGAACATTAAACCAATCTTTCTTCTTGGACCATCACCCCAAAGTGCAACTAAGAAGAAACCTGGGATCAACATAACTTCAAAGAATATGTAAAATTCTATGAGGTTTGTCGACATGACTGTTCCAAGCATGCCCATTGCAAATACAAGATAAAGTGCAAAGTAAAGACCAGATTTTGCATTTACATAATTAGAAAGAGAAGATGATTCAACAACAGAACTTTGTCCACTTGAAGAAGAGTTGATTTTTTGTTCTTCTTCAAATTGTTCATGGAATTTGTGAATCATGTATGGTTTTGAATAAAGTACCAAAATTGTGGATAATACATAGATGATTATTGCAAATGGAGATGCTAAACCATCAAGTAAGAAACCAAACTCACCAAATTGTTCTGTCCATGGATAGTGTTCTTCTACAGTTCCAGATAATGCTGCATTGATTACAAGGATTGTTGTATAAAGCAGGATTGCAAATGTAAACCACATAGCAGGAGTAGGTCCTACTTTTCTTCCTAAAATGTAGGCTATTGGAGATAAGAGTAGTGGCAAGAAAACTGCCTGTAATAATGCATATTCCATTATCCTTTCAAACTCCTAAAGTCTGCAATATCGACATTTTGATACATACGATATGCTACAATAATTAATGACAATCCAACTGCTACTTCGGCAGCTGCAATTGCTATAGAGAATAATGCCATTGTTTGACCACCACTATGTGGCAAGAATCTACCAAATGCAACTAAACTGAGATTAGCAGCATTGATGATAATTTCAACTGCAAACAACATTCTGATAAAATTACGTTTAACAGCAAGACCATAGATTCCTATTCCTAATAGGGCTACAGATACAAGTGTAAAATCAATTAGTTCGTTGGTCATTCTCCACATCCTCTCGTTTTGCCAATACAAGTGCGCCAGTAACAGAACCAGCTAAAATCAATCCCATCAAAATTAATGCAGGCCAATAATAGGTTACAAAGTCTGTACCAATATCTCTAAAGTCAACAGGTGGTTCATCAGTTGTAATTGTTTTAATTCCAGAATCTAAAAAGACTGCACCTAATCCAACCATCACAACCATCATCAAACCGATTCCGGCAAACTTTCTTCTTTTATCTTCAATTTTTTTGAAGATGAGTTCTCTTTTCACTAACATTACAGTAAATAAAATCAGAACTGCAATAGAACCAACATAAACTGCAAGTTGGAACAATGCAACAAATGGAGCATCTAGCAAAAAGAAAAATCCTGCAATACCACCAAGAGTTCCCATCAACGCAATGGAACCATAAATTAATGATCTTAATTCAAGTGCTGCAATTGCAGAACCAATTGTAATTACAGTAAGAGCTAAAAAGGCAGCATCAGCCATGGGTTGCACCTCTATCAGTAATTTGGATTTCACTATCTTGTGTAAGATATGGTTTTACTGCAAGTTGTGCAGGAGTGTAAATTAGGCCTTCTTTAGTAAATGAAGATAATTCATAATCGTTTGTCATGTAAAGTGCATAAAATGGACATGCATCAACACAAAGACCACAGAAAACACATTTTCCATAATCAATTTGAGGCATGATAGATTTTTTATTTTGTTTTTGTTCCTCAGGGACTTTCACCATTGCAATTGCTTCTGCAACACCTTCACAAGCAATTGAACACAACTGACATCCAGTACAGTGGTCATGGAACAACATGTGTCTTCCTTTTAGTCCAGCAATACCAACACCAGTTGAAGGATCAAATTGATAACCATCACCTACGAATTTTAGTTTCTCTTCAGGGTAACGAAGTGTAAATCGTTTAATTGCAAGGTGTTTAATTCCTGAATTTAATGCACGAATGATTCCAGTTGCAGTTCCCATTATTGTAATCCTCCCGGTCCCAAGACTCCAGCGTAAAGCAAGCCTAGTGCAATAAAGATGTTAACGAATGCCAATCCAATTAATTTAGTCCAACCAAGACTCAACAACATATCAATTCTGATTCTTGGGAACACACCTCTAGGTAGTAATATGAAGAAAATCACACCAACTGTTTTTAGAACAAACCAGAGAGTTCCATTTAGCATTTGTTGATCAAATAATGGTAATCCAGGGAACTTTGCAGTGATAGGACCCATTTCAATTCCATTAGTAAGAATTTCTTCTGGGAATGGAGGTACAACCATTGGACCATTCCAACCACCTAAGAATAAAACAACAAACAATCCCGCAAATGCATAGAGTTTCAGATAGGTTCCCAATTGAACTAAACCATACATCATTCCAGAAAATTCTGTTAACCAACCAGCGACAATTTCACTTTCTGCTTCTGGTAAGTCAAATGGAATTCTTTCTAATTCTGCCAACATTGTAATAAAGAACACAATTGCTCCAACTGGCAAAAAGATAATCCATGGGAAGTTAGATTGACTAGCTGCAATTTCAGACAAGTTAAGAGTGCCAGTAAGAATTACAACACCTAACAAAGACAAGATTAATGGAATTTCAAATGAAACCATCTGGAATAGAGCTCTAATTCCACCAATGAATGGGAATTTACTGTTAGCAGACCATGCTGAAAGAATTGTTATGATTGGGAAGAATCCAATTACTGCAAAAACACCAAGTAATCCCAAGTCTACGTCTGCAACTACCCAACCAGGAGCTACAGGAATTAATGCAACAAATGCAGCAGCTGTTGCAACAAATATCACAGGAGCTGCCCAAAATATTGGTTTGTCAGCTTTTGCAGGAATAATAATCTCTTTAGAAATTAGTTTTAGACCATCACCTGCTAATTGTAAAATACCCTCAATTTTTCCACAATAGAAAGGACCAACTCTTAATTGTAATTTAGCAAGCATCTTTCTTTCAACAAAAATTGTAGCAGCAGCTATTAGTGCAGCAAATCCAAATCCAGGAAATGCCATTACTCTAAACAGATCAGTTGACATGAATGCTTTTAGAATTGGTAAACTACGTGAAGGATCTGCCAACCAAGTCATTGCAAGAAATGGTGTAAGTAATTCACCATTAATTACAGGCATTTCAACATAGAACAAAAGTATCTGAATTGCAGGAAGACCAATCAATGATACAATCAGAACTATCCAAAATGCATTATCAAGAAGAGATTTGATAAACTCACTTAGTTTGAATTTTGGTGCTATAGCAGACATTTACCTATCTGCCTCCACTGGCCAATAATTAAGACTCCAATATACGGATGGCATGTTACCAAGTTTTTCACCAATCAAAAGATTAGGCAATGCTAGTAAGTTTCTAAATGAAGGAACACTCATCTTTACTCTATAAGGTTCTGGTTTACCATCAGATACAATATAACAACCAAGGGAGCCTCTTCCAGATTCAACGCGTTTGTACACAGTAGCAGGACCTTTTGTCTTAGGATTTGGCTTTAGTTTTGTTCTTACAGAACCAGACTTTGGCATTTTCTGTAGTGCTTGTCTAATAATATTACAACTCTCAATCATATCAAGCCATGGAACTCTAGAACGTGCATATGAATCACCTTCTTTCATTACATTGGTATGAACATCTAATTCATCATAGACATCATATGGTGCCTTAACTCTTAGATCATAATCTACGCCACTTGCTCTTAACACTGAACCAGTCACTCCGTATCTAATTGCATTTTCACGTGACAATACACCAGTATCTTGTGTTCTTGAAATCAAAATAGGATTATCATAAAAAACTGCAGCATATTCTTTGATACGTTTTTCAAAGTAATTTACTTGACGTAAACATACATCTTCAAAGTTTGCAGGTAAATCATTTCGTACACCACCTGGAATAAAGTGTGCATGTGTTACTCTAGCTCCAGATACTTTTTCCATAAGATCGATCAAGAGTTCTCTGTCACCTGCAGGCCACATGAACATTGTAGAGTGACCTAAGAAAATTCCATAAATGGCAAGCCAATACATTGTGTAAATACAACGATTTAATTCAGAACAAATTACTCTAACATATTTTGCACGTTCTGGTACTTCAATTCCAAGAATTTCTTCAGCACCTAAAACGTATGGATAAAGAACATTACAAGAATCATGAATTACTGGTCTTTCTAAGTGAGGAACATTAGTGATGTAGTTTCTATATTCTGCCATCTTTTCTTCTCCACGGTGAACATATCCTGGATCAGGATCACATGCGACAATATAATCACCATCAATTTGAACAACAATTCTCATGTGACCAGAACCTGGATGTTGCGGTCCTACATTGAGAGTCATAATTCTCTCATCTACTTTTTTGAGTGCTAATCCTGGCGGCATTATATCAGTCATATCATCTACCCTTTATTGCAAAGTCCTTTCGAAGTGGTGGTAAGTCTGCCCAATCTTCAGGCAAAAGTAATCTTCTATTATCTGGATGACCATCAAAATAAACACCTAACATTTCAAAAACTTCTCTTTCACCAAATTCTACACTGTAAAATACATCTCTAAGAGTAGGGAGTTTTGTGGAATCTTGTCCAGGAATTGGATGTGATTCTCTAGGAGCACGAGTGGTTAATGTCAGAACTTGTCTTGCAAGAGAGGATTCAGTATAAGATCCAAGATGATAAACCACTTCAATCTCATTATCTGCAGGATAATCTACGCCTGAGACAGATTCTGCATGATCATAATGCAAATCATCACGAATGAATTGAGCAACATCATGAACATTTTCTTTACTTGTTTTAATTCCAATTCTGTCTTCTTTTACAAAGTCTACTTCTACTTTATCTCCAAATTTTTCTACTAGTTTATCTGAAATACCTTTTTCAAATGCTGGAAGTTCTACGGGTTTTTCTTCAGCCTTTGCTGCGGGTTTTGGTGCAGGTTTAGGAGGAGTTGGTTTCTCTTCAGGTTTTGCTGCTGCAGGTTTTTCAGAATCACTACTCATTATACAAACTTCCTAGCCTTCATTCTCTTAATTTTCTCTTGTAACAAAATACATCCTTGTATGAGAGTTTCAGGTCTAGGTGGGCAACCTGGAACATAGACATCAACTGGAAGTATTCCGTCAATTCCTGGAAGTACATTGTATGAATCAAAATACAATCCTCCAGTAATTGCACAAGCTCCCATAGCAATTACATACTTTGGTTCTGGCATTTGATCATAAACTAATCTGAGACGTGGTGCCATCTTTCTTGTGATAGTTCCTTGAACAACAACTAGATCACATTGTCTAAGTGACCCAAATGCTTCGATGATACCAAATCTTTCAACATCATATCTTGGACTTGATGCTGCGCCAAATTCTACACTGCAACAAGCTGTTTCAATGTGGACAGGCCAGAGTGACCAAATCCTACCCCAATTGATGGCGTAGCCCAATGGTTTATCGATTGCTTTTTCTAAAATATCTCCTAGTTTTCCTACAAAGACATTTGCATTTTCTGGTGTGATTAAATCTTTAAGCAATCTTATCCCCTATCCCCGTTAATTTGATTTGTATAAAAAACTACCATATTCTTCTTCTCCCTGATTGATACAATGCAAATGCCATTGCGCCAAACATGATAGCTAAAAATCCCATCATTGGTAAAGTTGCACTCTTTGGAAGTTCTAAAAGAGCACTTCCCCATGCATACAAGAAAATTGCCATTACATCAAATACCACAAACATGAGAATGTAAGGATAATACTGCATCATAAAATGCGTTCGTCCTTCTCCAGATGGAACTTGACCACATTCCATCGGCAAAAATTTTACAGGATTACTACGTTTTCGTGGAGAAACCATTCGTGAAATGATCAATGCAGGTGCCATTGCTGCTATACCAAAGGCAAACATCAATACCACAGTACTGTAATTGCCCGCTAATTCCCCGACCAATTTAGCTTTTCACCCTGATTTTTGTATAAAAAGGTATGTTTCAGATTTTGGGGCTTGGATCGAAAAAAAATATTTTTTTCTAAACTACTTTATAGAACATTGATAAAATGCGATCATGTCATTGAATGTCGGAGATACCGCTCCAAATTTTGAGCTTCCAGATACAGAACTAAAATTGCGGACTTTGGATGAATTCAAAGAAAAAAAGATCGTTCTTACATTCATTGTGGCAGCAAGTTCTCCTGTCTGTGAGACAGAACTATGTACACTTAGAGATTCTTGGCAAGAAATTGCAGATACTGGTGCGCAAATAGTTGCAATTAGCAATGATGGTCCTTTTGCAAATAAAGCATTTGCAGAAAAACATAACTTCAATTTTCCATTATTGGGAGATTACAACAGTAAAACAATTAGCGACTATGGAATTTTGATGAAAGACTTGCTTCACATTAAAGACTACAACGCAGCAAAACGTTCTGTATTCATAATTACGGAAGACGGAAAAATTGGTTACAAATGGGTTTCAGAAGATCCATTAAAAGAACCAAACTATGAAGAGATTAAAAATTTCCTCAAGTAGGAAAAAATTTCTTTTTTATTCTAAATCGGTGATAACGTCGCCTTTTGCGACAGTTGCACCCTCTTTAATTTTGAGATTTTTAACAACACCATCTTTGTGAGCCTTCACTGCAACCTGCATCTTCATGGACTCTAGAGTACATACAACATCACCTTTCTTAACTGAATCACCTTCAGAAACTGCAATGGATACAACTTTTCCTGGAATTTGACTTTTGAGTGCTACTTGAGCGCCACCTGTACCACCACCACCAGAATTTTTGAAAACAATTTCATCAAAGTGAGTATTCATGTTTAGTGTTATGGGAACATTATCAATTACAAGATTCATTTCATTAGTTGCAGTCTCAAGATATTTTGCTTTATGATATTGTTGATCTAAAATGAATTCAATTCCTTTTGCATCCATGGAAAGAATTCTTAGTTGATGTTCTTTGTCATTTATCTTAATTACATAATCATTGTTGCCCAAGTTTTCAACAATTTTTCCTTCAAATAATTTTTCGATGTCAGGTATCTTATAGTCCATTAATCATCAATCCAATTTATTTTTCCAAGTTGCACTACTTGTGTTGTCATTTTGAACTCTGTTCTTAAAGTATTCAGAATGAATAATAGCAGCAGCTAGAGCTGCTTCGCTCTTGTCTTCCTTTTCTTTCTTAAGGTCTTCAGATAATCTATCAATCATACCATAACGTTTCAAAAAGTCAGTTGAAAGCTCTCCTTTTTTGTATTCTTCAGAGTTTAGAATGGTCTTGTAAAGGGGAATTGATGTTTCAACACCTTGAACATACATGTCATTTAATGCAGTAAGCATTCTTGTTCTTGACTCTTCAAATGTTGGTCCCCAAGTACAAAGTTTTGCCATTAATGAATCATAAAATGGGGATACTGTGCATCCAGGATAAAGATAAGTGTCACATCTAACATTTGGTCCTGCAGGAATTGTTACATCTGGAACAGGTCCAGTTGAAGGTGCAAAGTCCAAAAATGTGTCTTCAGCATTAATTCTACATTCAATAGCATAACCATTCATCTTTAGATCTTTTTGTTTGAATGGTAGTGGTTCTCCATTTGCAATATCAATTTGTAATTTAACAAAGTCTAATCCTGAAACCATTTCACTAATAGGATGTTCTACTTGTAGTCTTGCATTAATCTCAATAAAATAAAATTCGCCATTGTCTGCTCTAAGGAATTCTGCAGTACCAAGATTAGTATAATCAACAGCTTCTGCTGCTTTAACAACTAATTCACCAATTTCTTCTCTTTTTGCTGCATCTACAACAGGGGAAGGGGTTTGTTCAATTAGTTTTTGATTCCTTCTTTGAATAGAACATTCCCTCTCAAAGAGATGTACTGCATTACCATGTTGATCTCTACACATTTGATACTCAATATGTCTAGTTTTTTCTAGAAATTTTTCAACAATGATTGCAGATTTTCCAACTGCTGCAATAGATTCAGAAGTTACTGTTTCAAAACCTTCACGTAACTCTTTATCAGTAGTAACTAATCTAATTCCACGACCTCCACCACCATATACAGATTTCAAAAGTACAGGATACCCAATTTCATTTGCAATTTTTTCTGCTTCTTCTGCGTTAGCTACTAATCCTGGACTTCCAGGCACTGTTGGAACTTTGGCTTTTAGCATTGCAGCTTTACATTCCATCTTATCACCACATAGATTCATAGAATCAGCAGATGGGCCAATGAATGTAATTTTATTTTTTTCACAGAGTCTTGCAAAATCATCGTTTTCAGAAAGGAAACCATAACCTGGATGAACAGCATTTGCACCTGAAGACAACATCACTTCAAGAATTTTTTCCTGATTAAGATATGATTTTGCAGGAGCTGCTTCTCCAATATGATAAGACTCATCAGCTTTCTTCACATGTAAAGAATTGTAATCTTCATCAGAATATACTGCAACAGTCTTGATACCTAGTGCATTACATGTTCTAATTACCCTAAGAGCAATTTCTCCTCTATTTGCGATAAGTACTTTCTCAATCATTTTAATCACAAATTGATATTTCCATGTTTTCTTGGAAGTTGTTTTTCTCTTTTGTTTACAAGCATTTTAAGTGCTTTAATCAACATAGGTCTTGTTTCTGCAGGATCAATCACATTATCAACAGTTCCATGAGATGCAGCAACATAAGGATTTTCAAATTTTTCTGTAAACTCATCGATTAATTGTTTCTTTAGTGCTTCAGCATCTTTGGCTTCTGCCAATTCTTTTCTGTTCATAATTTTTACAGCAGCTTCACCACCCAATACAGCACAACGTGCAGTTGGCCATGCATAATTAATGTCAGTTCGAAGATTTTTGCTTCCCATTGCAATGTATGCACCACCATAGGCCTTTCCAATTACAAGTGTAATTCTTGGAACAGTTGCTTCACAATATGCATAAAGCAGTTTACTTCCATGTCTAATGATACCGTTATGTTCTTGGTTAGAACCTGGCATATAGCCTGGGGTATCAACTAAAGTGATAATGGAGATGTTAAATGCATCACAGAATCTAATGAAACGTGCTGCTTTATTTGATGAATCAATATCAAGTGCACCTGCAAGATGCATTGGATTATTTGCAATAATTCCAACTACTTGCCCATCCATTCTACCAAAACCTACAACAACATTTGGTGCAAATAATTCATGAACCTCAAAGAATTCATGGTCATCTACAATAGAATTGATAATATCTTTCATATCATATGGTTGTAATGGGTTTTCTGGAATAACGTTAATGAGATTATGATCTAACCTGTTTGGATCATCATCAGTTTTTATTTTTGGTGGTTCTTCTGAATTATTTTGTGGAAGAAATGAAATTAATTTTTTAATGTAATCCATGCATTCGTATTCATTTTGTGCAACAAAATGAGCGACTCCACTTTTTGAACCATGAGTCATTGCACCGCCAAGATCATCAAATGAAATTTCTTCACCTAATACAGTCTTGACAACATCAGGACCTGTTACAAACATGGTTCCAGCTTTTTCAACCATAATGACAAAGTCTGTCATTGCTGGAGAATATACTGAACCACCGGCAGATGGTCCAATGCTTGCAGTAATTTGTGGAATTACACCAGAAGCTAATTGATTGTGATAAAAGATATCTGCAAATCCATCAAGACTCATAATTCCTTCTTGAATTCTTGCACCACCTGAATCCATAATTCCAATAATTGGACATCCAGTTCTAACTGCATGATCCATTAATTTAGTAATTTTTTTAGCTCCCATTTGACTCAGAGTACCACCAAGTACAGTGAAATCATATGCAAAAACAAAGATTTGTCTGCCATTTACAGTTCCATAACCACCAACTACACCATCAGTAAAGAATTTCTTTTTCTGCATATCATATTCATGATAATGATGAGTTACCATTGGATCAATTTCGGTAAAACTGCCCTCATCTAACAAAAGATCGATTCTTTCTCGTGCAGTTAATTTACCCTTATCATGCTGTGCTTTGATTCGATCTTGACCCCCACCTTGTTGGGAAGTTTTACGTTTGGTACTAAAATCTTCGAGTTTTTCCGAATGCATGATAGTGATCTAGTCCAATACGGTTTCCTATATTAATTTAGTTTGTAGAAAGTTGTGTTGAATTTTTTTTAAAAATAACAAGTAGAACAGATAGAATTTTAGAGAATTATGAGTTAATAATTGGAAATTTTTTGTTAGTTGCTTTTTGATAGGAGTTAAAAGTATCATTTTGGTCACTGCATTTTTTGCAGATACATAATTGAGATACATTTGCAATGTCACATATATCCTGAAACTCACATTCTGAACACCCAGCAGGGCCACCACATACTATACATTGTAATTCATTAATTTCAGCACATTTTTCATGTTTAACTCCAAGGCCTTTTGCCCAAAGGCCAATTTCATTGATCTCGATTTTTTCATTACATATAATACAAGTTCCTGGAAACTTCATCGGGATTTTTCTCCAACTCATGGTATCAATTCAATCTCCTTATCAATAATATCACCAAACGTTTCTTCTAATTCTAATTCTAATGTTTTGTTTTTTATACAAAATAAAACAAAAGGTAAACCAAATGTAACAAAAGCACTAGAAGACAAATGTAATTTTTTCGCCATAACAGATGTAAGTGATTTTATTTTTGCTCCATCCCAACGAATTCTATTAAGTAAAGGCCATGAAAGATTGTATTGTGCATATCTAATTCGATCATCATTTTGATAGAGTTTAATCAAAACATCATTAAGATATCTCAATAATCGCCAATTTTGTGTTCTAACAATTTTTCCATAAAGCATGTCAGCCTCAGAAATTACTTCTAAATACTTTGCAAATGAATTAACATCTAAATTACTTGTGACAATACTTGAATAAAATGCATTAATTTTTTCTCTTGGATCAATTTGCATAGAATACAAAACACTTCTAGCTTCTTCAACAGATTTTGATTTAAAAAATGCATTAACTCCATCTTCAACATCAATATTTTCAAATGTAACTTCTGTTTGTGGGTTAAATCCAGTAACCAATGATTGTGTTAAATTAATCATTGAACGGATGTCACCTCTAGATTTGTCAATTACTTTGATTATTGAACCAGGACTAAGTTTTGCGCTTTGTTTTTTTAAAATATGTTCTAAATAAACTCGAAGAAGACGTGGAGGGATTTTTTTAAAAGATATGATTTTTACAACTTTTTTGATACTCTTCATTTTATCAGAGGAATCATCATTTGCAGCAAGTATAATCGGAACAGTTGGTTCTTTTAGAATATCAACAAGTGCTGCAACACCACCATAATCTCCACGACCATGAATTCCATCTACTTCGTCAACAAATATCATTGGAGTTCCAAGAACGCTTACGTTTCCTAATACAGGAGTAAGAATTTCATTAATTCTTGATTTACTTCTAACATCACTTGCATTAAGTCCAATCATATCATAACCAAATTTTTTGGCTACAAGAAACGCCATAGTAGTTTTTCCGATTCCAGGAGGGCCAACCAAAAGTAGAGGTTTTGTGCCTTTTTTCCATTTTGCAAACCATTCCATTATTGCAGCACGAGAATCTTCATTTCCAACCATATCAGAAATATTCTGAGGTCGATATTTTTCAGACCACATCAATTTTATCACTTTCTTGGAAGATTTTTGTTCAAATCTGACCAGATGTTTTCCTCTTGTAATTTCTTATACCAGAATTGATTATAATGTTCCACAGTAAGAAATAGAAATTCTAAAAATTTGGTATGTGAAAAATTATCAGGTAATTTTTCTAGAGCATCTCTTGCTTCTCTCAAATAAGATTCGCTATGATTCATTGTTTCTTCAAATCCACGTTTTGCATCATTCATTTTTAATGAATAAAATAATGGCCAAGAGGGAATTTTTGCAGCTCTATCCCTAATACTATCTTCAATTTCATTTCCACATCCTACAGATTCAGCAGCTTTTGCCATTCCAGTGTAAAAAATATCAGCTAAAGGTGCGCGATTTAGTGCCATGTTTCTACCAGCTGTTCCCATAACAGAACGATATTTTTTGTAACTTTCAATTAATTCTGCTTCAGTAATTTCAGTAGGTTTATCTTTTAATTTTGTATCAAGGTATTGTCCAATTCTTGCTTGTTTAAAACCCTCCTCAAATTCTTTGAGTACATCTTCACCGCCTTTTGAAATTTTTTCTCTTGCAAGTTTTAAAATATATGGATTCATCAATTTGTAATCGTCCAAGTATTCCAAATCTTCATCTTTATCTACAATTCTATCCATTGGTTCGCTAAGATCAATTGCAATAATGTGGCCATCAACAATATCTTCTCTCATTGTAGTATTTTTATCGTCTTTGAAATAATCTGTAGATGCATCAAAAAGACCATTAAAAACAGGAAATGTCATTTTGACAAAATTAGAATTTAAAATTCTGAGTACCCTATCATGTAAGGTGTCAAAATCTTGTAATTTAGATTTTATAGGCTCAATTTCAGATGCATTCAAAATAATTTCAGTAGAACCTACTTCTTCAGCAAATTGTTGTTGTGTGGTGTTTGGAGATTGATCAGCATTAATTTGCTCAAACAAATTTTTTGCAAATCTTTGAGCAAATGTAGGGAATGTATCCTCAGCCTCTTGCTTGTACTGATTAAATAATTTGAATCCTTTGGATTTGAATAAACCCTGTTTGATAATTTGCTTTCCAGGTTTTGTTCCCATTAAAGCACTTTTACTAAAAATTGATTCATCTTTTCCACTCACATTCAAAATTCAATGTGTTGTTATTTATGCTTTCAAAACAAAAATTTTCTTCACTTAAATTACGAAGCAGAAAAATATTGTTTGTGGAAGTTATCGAAATTCTTCGTGAAGTTTCAAACAAGATTTATGAAAATGTAAAAGATCTTGCAGGAACAGAACGTGCTGCAGGAGATTTTGGAAGAGGGGCAGGTGGAGATATTTCAAGAAACATTGACATTATTGCTGAAAAAACAGTTCTTGATTATTTAGAAGAAATTAATTTTCCATGTGTTGTTTTAGGTGAAGAATGTGGAAGAGTAGAATTATCAAAAGAACCAAAAGGTTTTGTAATTATGGACGCAATTGATGGTTCTGCAAATGCAGTAAGAGGAGTACCTTTCTTTTGTAGTTCATTAGCCTTTGCAACAGAAAACAAACTTAGTTCCATAACAGATGGAGTTATCACAAATCTTGACAATGGTGAAATGTATTGGGCATCAAAAGGCAAAGGTTCATTTTTCAATCAAGAGCAAATGAAAGTGCACAAGGAGGATCCAATTTACAAAATTGTGGGAATAAACACATCTGGAGCATCAACAGAATTAATGAAGAAGTTACATCCAATATTTGAAAACCACAATCACACAAGACATTTTGGTGCTAATGCTCTTGAAATGGCATTGTTTGCAAGAGGATTAATGGATATTTTTATTGATTTACGAGATAAAATTAGGATTCAAGATATTGCAGCAGGATATTTGATTGTCAAAGAAGCTGGAGGATTATTGTTAGATGCAAATTTGAATCCACTAGATGCAGATCTAAGCTATGACACAAGAGTTTCTTTTATTGCAGCTGCAAATCAGAAAATTCTTGATGAAATAATGTCACAGATCAATGAATAAAATTTCAAATTTTCATTAAGAAATTAATTTTTTCATCAGATATAACAGAAATATATTTATCCAAAGTCACGAAAAAACTTGTTGTATGGTTAGTGAGACAAAGGCAAAGGTTGTGTACAGAGAATTATTAAAAGAAGATCTTGTAATTATTAGATTACTTCCAGAAGGAGGAATGCCAGAATACAAAACAGGTCAATTTTTGACAATAGGCGTTCCAATACCATCAGAAAAAAAGATTGTAAGAAGAGCATATTCGATTGCATCACACCCAGAAAATAGAGAATATTTTGAATTTGTAATTAGATGGGTAAGAAAACCACTACCAGGTAGAGTGACTACAGAATTGTTCTATGCAAGTGTTGGTGATGAAGTTTGGTTAGGTGATCCTACTGGAACTGCGTTACAAATTAGTGACATACTTCCAAACGGACAAGAAGATAAAAGAAGAATAATTTGTGTGGGTGGTGGAACAGGTATTGCACCCTTTGTTGCATTTGCAAAACATTTTCACGATACTAATGATAAAAGAGAAGTTATTGTTTTGCATGGTGCCAGTTATGTAGATGAATTAAGTTACAAACGTCTCTTTACAGATTTAGAGTTGGAAAGTGAAAGAAGAGGAAGAGACCAATGGAATTTCAGATACAGAGCAGCAATCAGTAGACCGAAAGAATTCTTCAATAGATCTTGGAATGGACATACAGGCAGAGTTGAATCATTTTTTGCACCAGATAAAAAGACCGGATTATCACCTGTAGAAGAGATGGTGGGAGAAAAGATCACACCAGAAAATACAATTATCTACATTTGTGGTTATCAAGGAACAATTGATGGTGTAATTGATTCCTTAGGTCCACAAGGCTTTGTTACAGAACATGAAAAGAAACCTGATGGTAGTTTTGGAATAAAGTTTGAATCATATGGATAAATAAAAAGAAATTAATTTTTATTTTTAGGAACAACCATTTTTCTGTTATGACTACCTGTGGATTTTTATATCGATAGCATTGTCCAAAAGCATGGCAGAGTTAAAGTGTAGAGATTACGGTTTTGAATGTGATTTTGTAGCGAGTGGTGATATGGAAGAAGTTATTGAAAACTTTAGAAATCACACAGAAGAAGAACATGGAATTGACTACTCTAAAGAAGCCATAATGCAATTTCTATTAAGAAAACAAGGTCTTTAAGAAAATTAATTTTCTAATTTTTGCATTTTAATTGATAATACAGGTAATTCTTTTTCGATAATTTTTTCAACTGCAGGAACAATACCTTTTCTAGCTTTTACACTTTCGTCATAAATTTCTGCAATTTGATCTCTAAACAATAATTTGATTCCTGGAAGAGATGTGATATCTTCATTTACAGCTCTTGGTTCTGAAATATCCATGATAAGAGTACCTTTCTTCTTTTCTTCCATAACTAACCGAATTATTTCATGAGTGATAATGAAATAGTCTGCAGTAGTTGCAACAAATACAATATCATACTTGTCTAAACCCGCCAATGCATCTTCAAAGTTTACAGGAGTTCCACCCACTATTGTTGAAAAACCAGTAGCTCTTTCAAGAGTTCTACTTGCAACATCATAGGAAACTTTTTTCTTATTGAGAGTTTTTGCAATTTGTGCTGCCGATTCACCAGTTCCCAATAACAATACCTTCTTTTTAGCATCTAAACCAGCTTTTTCATCGACTAGTTTTACTGCAATATCACCAAGAGAAACAACATCCTTTTCAATTCCAGTAGCATCTCTCATTTTTGTGGCTAATCGAATGACACTATCAAATAATTTGTTTAAAATCTTGCCTGAAGTTCCTACTTGTTTTGCTTTTTCAAGAGATTGAACAATTTCATCATAGACTTCTCTCTTTCCAACAACAAAGGAGTCAACTCCTGCAGCTAAGCGCAATAAATTATGATAAACATCATTGCCTTTGTAAACCTCAATTGTTTGATCAAAATGATCAATATCGATTTGTTCTAATGAAGATAATGATACCCATGTATCTTTAACTTGGTTTAATACAAGACCTTTTCCTTCAACTCTTCTTGCATCAGGAGAATCTTCATCTTCAACATTACTTACAGTGAAAATTTCAACTCTACTTGCAGTTTGAATAATAATACATTCATCAACACCAGGAATTTTTTTAAATTCTTCACATGCAGCAGACACATCTTTGAATGCAAATTTTGACAAAGAATGAATAGGAACGTTTTTGAAAGTGACTCGTGTATTCATTACATCAAAATTTACGTTACCCATATCATCTCATCTCATTTAGCTGCTATTTTGTCTCTTCCACCATGAGCTGTTCTAAATACATTCATACCAATAAAGTAATTTTCATGCAATGATTCTAAATAAGTAATTTCATCTTCCAAATCTTTGATTTCTTTTTTAGTTGCATCAGGATCACTCTTTAACGTTTCAAGTTTTAATTTTGCAACTTCTAGAATTTCACCAACACCACGTTCATAGTTAGATTTTCCTTCAAATTCTGGACTAAGTACATGTTGAGGCACATAAGCAGGTGTTTGATCTTGCGGAGTTTCTGCTTTTAATGTAAGTGATTCTTGTTGTTCGGTAGTGAGAATTGGTCGTGAAAAACGATCCTCTTTGTTTAACCAAAATTCAGGTTCTCCCATTTCTCGTCTAAAAATTTCCTCTCCTTGTCGTTTGAAGGTATAATCGGGCGCTTTTGCCGCATCTGCTTTTACTTCAGCTGCAATTGCTTTGTATTCTTCTTCAGCTGCAGCTTCAGCTTCAGCTTTTGCAGCTGCTGCTTTTGCAATAGCTTCTTTTACAGCATTTTCAGCTTCTTCTGCGGCTTTTGCTGCAGCTTCAGCTTTTGCGATTGCATCAGATGCTTGTTTTGCCTCTTCAACTGCTTTTGCAGCTTCTGCTTTTGCAGTGTCTTCAGCAGATGGTTTCTCTGATGGAGTATCTTCAGTAGGTTTTGCTTCTACTTCAGATTCTTTTTTCTCTTCAGACAACAAAATTATCACAAATTTGCCTGAATTTTAATATTCTTGTGACAAAGACTGTAAATTATTAGTTTTAGAACGATAAATTACGAAAAAACAATTTTGATCGGTTTTAAAATGATATTCAAATGAATAAATGAAAATAATGGCGCCCTCGGCGGGATTTGAACACGCGTCTCAGCCGTGACAGGGCCGAATTCTAGACCGGGCTATACTACAAGGGCACAAGTTCAATGAATCAAATTGCCAGATTAAAAGTTTCTGTCACAACAATAAATTTTGTAAAAGACTAAATTATACACGTAAAGCATTTTTTGTGAGGGTCTATGGCGCAGCCAGGTAGCGCACCGGACTTTTAATCCGGTTGTCAAGGGTCCGAATCCCTTTAGACCCGCTACTTTTCTTTTTTCATTAAATTATTTCATCAATTTGTTTTTTGAAATCTTCAAGAGAAGAAGCTATTTTGTTTTCTCTAAAAGTAATATCAGTTCTGAAATCATTAATTTTCTTGAGTCTATCTGAAATCATTCGTTTTTGTTCGTCATATCCTGAAGAACCAAAAGATTTTCTCTCTTTCAAAGAGGACACAACAGTTGTGGAAGAAATGATTTTTGAGACTAATTTTGGATCAACTTTTGTATCAGCCACCGATTTTTTGATATCAGATGGAGTTAATTTTGAAATGGGTTTCTTTGAAAAATGTGCCAATTGAACTAAAGAACCAGCAATTTTATGAGTTACGCGAAATGGAATTCCTTCTTGAACTAATTTTTCTGCAATATCCAAAGCAATTAGATTACTAGATTCTGTTACTTTTTTCATTTGTTTTTCATTTACTTTCAAAGTAAGAAGCATTGATTTCATAATTATGAGAGCATTGATTGAAATTTTTGATGTTGACCAAATTGAAGATTTTATCTGTTGTAAATCACGTCCATAACCAGATGCCAGTCCTTTAATTGTAGATAAAATTGCAGTAAGATTTCCGATTACCTCAGCTGTTTTTCCACGAGTCAATTCTAAAATATCAGGATTTTTCTTTTGAGGCATTACGCTTGAAGGAGATGTGAATTCATCAGATAATTCAATGAAAGAAAATTCAGATGTAGACCAAATTACAAAGTCTTCAGCAATTTTACTTAGATTAGTCATTAAGATTGCAACCATCGACACATACTCTGCTACAAAATCACGTGTACTAGTCGCATCAATGGAATTTTCAACTACATCCTCAAATCCAAGCATTTTTGCAGTACTATGTCTATCAATTGGAATGCTTGTTCCACCAACAGGTCCTGCACCTAATGGACTTTGGTTTATTCTTTCAAAAGTTCCATAGAGTCTTTGGAAATCTCTTGCTAAAACATCTGCATGTGCAAGAAGATAGTGAGAGAATAAACCAGCTTGAGCTTGTTGGAGATGAGTATAAAGTGGCATAATCGTTTTTTGGTGATTTTTAGCCACAGAAACTAGCGCTTCAATAGTATCTAAGAGACAATTGCAGATAATGTTAATGTCATCTCTAATCTTCATTCGTATATCTAAAACAACTTGATCATTTCTTGAACGTGCAGTATGCATTTTACCTCCACTTGCCATTCCAGCTCTTTTGATCACTAGTCCCTCGATTAACTCATGAATATCTTCGGCGCCAGATGATGAATCAAATGTTTCGTCTTTCAAGCTCTCCAGAGATGAAAGAATTTTTTTTGCATCATTTTTTGTTATGATATTTTGTTGATATAACATCAAAACATGAGCTTGACTTCCAAGAATATCATAAAAAGCAATTGCAGAGTCATCATCAATTGATGATACATAATCTAAAGTAATATCACTCAAATCATTTCCAAGACGTGAACGATACATTACCTAAGGTTCTAGAATGGTTATATATAGCATCGACGCTTTTGCCCACATGAGTCAAGATATCAAACAACTTCGGGTAAAACTCTTCGATGAGCTATCAAAGATTGTAGATCCAGAAATCAACACATCAATTGTAGAATTAGAATTAATTGATGAAGTTGATATCAACGATAGTAATGTCAAAGTTGATTTGCATTTAACAAGTCCATTCTGTCCAGCAGTATTTGGTTTTAAAATTTGTCAAGACATACATGACAATCTTTTGAAAGTGGATGGAGTTGAAGACGTTAAAGTAAATGTCTCAAATCACTTTATGGCAGAACAGATTAACAATCAAGTTAACAATAGCCCAAATCCAAAAAAACTTGGTTAACTTTTAAAACCAAGCATATATCCTCGAAGAAGTTGGATTCCCATTGCAGGATCAACACCTTTTGGACATACTTGGCTACAAGAGCCAGCAAAATGACATCTCCAAATACCGTGAGAGTCATCAATAATTTTTAATCTAGAATCTTTTCCTTTATCTCTACTATCTGCAACATAACGATACGCTTGAGCAAGAGCTTGTGGTCCAACAAATGAAGAATCAGTAGCCATAGTAGGACATGCTGAATTACATAATCCACATTTGATACAATTTGCAAATTGTATGTATTGTTCTAATTCTTCTGGAGATTGCAAGAATTCTTTTGCATCAGATTCTAATTCAGTATCATCTCTATCTAGATAAGGTTTGATTTTATGATGAGTGTCAAACAATCTTTCAAACTTTACAGCCAAATCACGAATGATTGGGAAGTTGTTCATTGGTTCTACGGTTATAACATTAGAATCAAGTTCACTAATTTTTGTAAAACAGGCAAGTCTTGGTTTTCCATTAATTATCATTCCACATGAACCACATGTTGCTTGTCTGCAAGAATAACGTACAGCAACTGAATGATCAAAGTGTTTCTTTACATCAAGTATTGCTTCAAGTACAGTAGTCCATTTTTCATAAGGAACGGTAAATTCCATGAATTGTCTTTCATTATCTTTTTGTGGGTTATATCTTGCAATTCTAAGCGTGATTGATTTAGAAGATTGGTCATCTGCAATACTAGAAACTTGTGCCATCTCTATACCATCCCCATGTTAGTCATAATAATTGTTCGTGAACCATATGCAATTAGTGCAAACATTGCCGCAAGGCAACCATAAGAAACTGCTTTTTCATATGTACGTCCTTGTTTGAGTTCCAACAAGATTACACGTAATCCATTAAATCCATGAATTGAAAGCAATACCAAGATCAATTCTAACATTATTGCATAAGGAATGAACTTGTAATTTGCAAGAACAGTCTCATATTCTAAAGAGTCAGCAAAATTCATAGTCATACGCATCAATATGTGAACAGCAACCAAGGCAACTGCTGCCAAAGCAGTTCCATAGTGGATTTTCATAATTGTACTTTCTCTCATTTCACTCACCAAACATTACGGCTAATCCGTACATCATAGCAATTGCAGCAAGAATTATTGCAGAATAGATTCCTATCTTGTGTCTGTAATTTTGAGATGCTGGATCATATGGATAATCAGGTCTTGCAGGTTTTCCAACACCAATACCACCATGTCCCAACATTACTCTAATTCCATTAACAGTATGAAATACACACATTGCAATTACAATTGCTAAAACAATATGTCCTTCAGTAGTTTGAGTTAATTCTAAAAACTCATTCCATCCTACACGTCCTCGTAAAATATTACTAGTTTCATAAATGTGACCGATAAAATATGCTAATAATCCCAAACCACTTAATCTCATTAACCAATAAGCTACTCTTTCAATCCCATAACGACTAGGATTAGCCATTCCTTTGAAACCTTCTTTGTGTTCGTCTTGAGTCATCTAGTATTTTCTCTCCACAGGCTGATACTTAGTGATTGTTACTGGATGTGTCTTCATAATTGGTTCATTTGGATCATAGTATGCAAGTGTGTGATGCAAAAAGTTTGTATCATCTCTTTTAGTATAATCAGTTCTTGCATGAGCACCACGAGATTCTTTTCTATTAATTGCACCAATCAATACAATTTCAGCTACTCGGAACATAGAATCAAGTTCCATAACGTTTGAAAAGTTGGTATTGTACTCTTTTGCTTTATCATCAACATGTTTCCAAGTTTGTGCTTTTAGTTCCCGAATTCTCTTAAGACCTGCAACAAGATCAGTTTCGTTTCTGTAAACGTATGCTTTCTCATTCATAGTATCAGTTAATTCTTGTCTAATTTCATATGGATTGGCATCACCATTTCCTCTAAAGATTCCATCATAGATTCTCTTCTCTTCTGCTGCAACCAAATGATGTGGCCATTGATCTGCAGTAGTGTTATTCATTGCATATTCTGCTGCCAATTCACCTGTAATTTTTCCCCAAACAATACATTCAGAGGTAGAGTTTGCGCCCAATCGATTTGAGCCATGGACGCTGTTACATGCAGCCTCACCTGCAGCCCAAACACCTTGGATTTCTGTTGCTCCATCAATATCAGTATGAAGTCCACCCATCATGTAATGGCAAACAGGTCTAATGTCAAGTAATTCTTCAGCAGGATCAATTCCTGAAAATTTGATAGAAATTTCTCGAATTCCACCTAACTTTTCTTTAATCTTTTCATCACCAATATGTCTCAAATCAAGTTTCATACAATCAACTCCTGTTTCATGTTTGAAACCACGACCTTCTTGAATTTCTGTCATAATAGAACGAGAAACAATATCACGTGGTGCTAACTCCATTTTTCCAGATGCATAAGTTTTCATGAATCTTTCACCTTTGTTGTTTAGAAGATAACCGCCTTCTCCTCTTGCACCTTCAGTAATCAAAATACCAGATGGTAAAATACCAGTAGGATGGAATTGTACAAATTCCATATCTTTGAGTGCCATACCTGCACGCAATCCCATATCCAAACCATCAGGAGTTGAAGATAATGCATAAGTTGAAAAACTATACAGTCTTCCAGCACCACCAGTTGCAATGATGAGAGCTTTTCCTTTAATTGTGTAAAATGTTCCAGAACCTAATTCAATTGCAGTAAGACCCATGAATTTTTTTCCATCATGAACAATAGATGTTGCAAACCATTCGTTAAGATATTCAATATTTTCATGTTTTTGACATGTATCATACAATGTTTGCATTTCAAAGAAACCAACTTTATCAGATGCATAAGTTGCTCTAGGAAAACTATAACCACCAAAGTTTCTTTGATCAATTCTTCCATCTTCTTTTCTAGACCAGGGCATACCCCAATGGTCTAACTGATGAATCTCTTGTGGCATTTCAACACATAGTCTTTCTGCAACATCTTGATCTGCAAGAAAGTCACTACCTTTTACAGTGTCATAAACATGAGATTCAATTGTATCTCCTGCATCTTCTTGAATCACTGCAGCAGTTCCACCTTCTGCTGAAACAGAATGAGAACGCATTACCTGTAATTTTGAAACAATGCCGATTTTCAGATTAGGTCCTTTTTTTGCAGCTGCAATTGCGGCTCTAAGGCCAGCTAATCCAGAACCACAAATTATCAAATCAAATTCAATTGAATCGACCATTTTAAGACAAACTTGCTTAGGGCGGGATAAATATGTAGTAATTGTAGGCATGATCCAAAATATTCAAATATATCACTAGCGATATCACTAGTGATGATTTCTGAGTGGTTTCAGAGAGTAGGAAGCTCAGTTCCTAGAGGATTTTCAAGATATTTCATCTTAGAATTATTGAAGAAAAAAGAACGAACTGGAAAAGAGATTATCGATTATGCAGTTGAACAAAGTAATGGAATTTGGAAACCGTCACCAGGTCTGATCTATCCTTTGTTAGGAAGATTGTTGGATGAAGGGTTAATCCAAGAAACTAAAGATGGAAAATATCAATTAACAGAGAAAGGTGCAGAAACTGCACAAGATGTAGACAAGGTCAATGATATTGTAAAAAAGCAATTAGATGTTCTTTTTAGATTAGGTAATGTTGGAAGATTTGTAGCAATGGATTTGCTTGAAAAAATTTCTTTGATGGGATCAATTTTGAGTTCAAATGTTGCAAATATGACTAGTGAGGAAACTGAAAAGTATAGGAAATTTCTTCAAGAAGAACTAAAAAAGATAGATGCAAAAAATGTTGAAAGCAATGGTAAAGAAATCAAGATAGATTAATCAAAAAATACATGAATTTTAAATTTATAATATAGCGATTAGTTATTTCAAAAAAACTCATAGATTAGAAAAAATCGCTAAAATTAGAAAATATATCGAAAAGCATTATTCTAGAGCAGAATAAAGGAAATAAAGTAATTACTTAAAATCATAAATAATTCATAAAAAGAGTAATTTCATGAAAAATTTGCGTAGTATGTTAAAATCAAACAAGCCATTAGTTATTCCCGGAGTTTATGATGCAATTGGTGCAAAGATTGCAGAAAAAGTAGGATTTGACGCAATGTTTCAAACGGGATATGGTACATCAGCCACTCTTTTTGGAATGCCAGATTATGGATTCATAGGGGCAACTGAAACAGTTGATAATGCAAGAAGAATTTGTAGAGCAGTTAAAGTCCCAGTAATTGTTGATTCAGATACAGGTTATGGTAATGCACTAAGTGTTTGGAAGCTTGTAAAAGAATTAGAATCTGCAGGAGCATCAGGAATTTTTCTAGAAGATCAAAGATGGCCAAAGAGATGTGGACATATGCAAGGAAAAGAAGTTGTCACACAAGAAGAGTATACAGAAAAACTTGGTGCAGCAATTGATGCAAGAGAAAGTAAAGATTTCATAATTGTTGCAAGAACAGATGCAAGAGCAACAGAAGGATTAGATGTTGCAATAGAAAGGGGATTACAAAATAAAAAAACAGGAGCAGATGCAGTATTTGTAGAAGCACCAAGATCAATTGAAGAGATGAAAAAGATCGGAAAGTCAATAAAAGCACCACTTGTTGCAAACATGATTGAAGGAGGAGCAACTCCAATTAGCTCAGCTAAAGAATTACATAAGATGGGATTCAAAATAATTTTGTATCCATTATCAGTATTGTTTGCAAATACTTTTGCTACAATGAACATACTTCAAGAATTGAAAAAGACAGGAACAACTTCCAAATACAAAAACAAAGTAGTTAATTTTGATCAGTTCAATGATCTAGTAGAACTTTCAAAGTTTAGAAAGATGGAAAAGAAGTACGGTTTTTCAAAAAGAGAATAAAATAAAAAATTACAAGTAAAGTCAGTTATGCCTGATTTCTCTTTACTTCAATTTCTATTGTTGAAACGTTTCTTGTTCTACCGTCTTGTGACTCTAAAGATTCTGAGCCTATTTTGATTTCTCCGATAGAGTATCCTGCATTTTCTGTTTTTCGTGCAATGATTTGAGCTACATCTACAGCACGTCCAATGCTGAGTCCTCTAGCTTTGATGTTGACGGATGGTAAGTTTGCCAATTGAATTAGCGTTGATGTAACATATGCCATCAATGGTTTCTTACCAATGAATATGGTGTCTCTTGCTTCGGTCGACATGGAAAATTTGGTATTTAAGGATAATTTAAAGCTAAAAGTGTTTTTTCTAGTATGAGCAAATTTTTTTGAAAGATTTGAACTAATATTAACTAGAAATCAAGATTTTATTTAGAAATTGAAAAATATTGTAAAAGTTTTAGAGTCAGGAAGTAGTGAAGAGAAAATCAAAATTTTAGAAACTCTAGACAACACAGGCAGTCCCGAAATTTTAGAAAAAATTATTTCAAAATTAGATGATGATGATATCAAAGTAAGAGGAGAAGCATTTAGTTCACTTGTACTAAATAAAAATAAAATTTCAAATGTTTTAATTCAAAATTTGAATTCAACTAGCAAAAATGTAAGAGGTTTTGCAGCACTAGCATTAGCAAATAGAAATGAAACATCTGCAATTCCCAAAATAGCAAAACTTGCAAAAGATGAACGTTCCATGGTAAGATCATGTGCAATTGGTGCATTAAGTCATCTAAAAGCTAAAGAAGAAGAAAAAATTTTTCTAGATTCAGTTTTAGATACAAATGTAGAAGTAAGAAAAAGTGCATTACAGGCAATAATTAATCTAAAATTTCCAATTTCAGAAGAAAAAATTAAAGAAATTTCCAAAGATGCAGACTCTGAATTATTAAAAATGCTTTCTAAATTAAAAAAGAAATAGTGGACCGGAAGGGATTTGAACCCTTGATCCGATGCATGCCATGCACCTATCCTACCAGACTAGACGACCGGCCCATATTCAGAATTCTGAATCAATTACATTTTTCAAATTGGTTATTAACGTTTAGCGGTCAAACAGAAAATTGATGTATGAAATTAACACAATATATTTAACCGTCAATATTCTGATTGAATCGTTATGGTAGTAGATAATAAAGCAACTATCACATATGTTCAGTTATTAAAAGAAGATCTTGTAATTATTAGATTAGTTCCAAAAGAAGGTCCAGTTCCAGAATACAAAGCTGGTCAATTTATCACATTAGGATTACCAAATCCTGTTGAGGGAGGGAAAATTGTTAGAAGGGCATATTCAATTGCATCACATCCAGAAAATAGAGAGTACATTGAGCTTGTAATTAGATGGGTAAGAAAACCACTTCCAGGACGATTAACTACACAATTGTTTAACGCAAAAGAAGGAGATGAAATTCTCTGGCTCAAACCAACTGGAAGAGCATTGTTAATCAATGAGGAGCTTCCAAATGGAGAAAAAGATAACAGGAGAATCGTCTGTATTGGTGGAGGAACAGGTCTTGCACCTTTTGTTAGTTTTGCACAGCATCTACATGATTCAGGAGATAAACGAGAAATTGTTGTATTACATGGTGCTAGTTATGTAGATGAATTAAGTTACAAAGATCTGTTAACTGAATTAGAGAATGAGAGCATTAGAAGAGGAAAAGATGAATGGAATTTCAAATACAGAGCAGCAATCAGTAGGCCTCAGGAATGGTTTAACAGATCATGGGCAGGTCAAATTGGCAGAGTTGAAACATTTCTAAGACCAAGAGATAATGGAATGTCCCCATTAGAAGAACTAATCGGAGATAAAATTACTAAAGAAAATACAATATTCTATGTTTGTGGTTGGCAAGGTACAATTGATGGAGTAATGGACTTCTTGAATCCAAAAGGATTTGTTACTGAACACGATAAACGTGAAGATGGAAGTTTTGAAGTCAAATACGAATCATACGGATAGAATTTTTAAAAAAATCAATCATTGAAATATGAGATTTGGTTAGTGAATCTAATTGATTACTGCACTATATCTTGCACATCTAAATCCAGTGACAAAAGCTCATGTAGAAATCATTGAGGAATTAAAGAAAGATGCAGATGTTGTAAAAGTAATGCCTGTTGTTTTCAAATATGATGAAAGAGAGATCAACAGTAAGAGTTTTCCATTTAATTTTAAAACTAGAAAGAAAATGTTAGAATCAATATTTGGAGATTCTATTCAAATTACTGATGATTATGCATTTTTTGCACCATTTAAGAAATACATGCCACCATTACTCTCACCAAAATCATGGAAATTAAGAAAACAGATTTTACGTGGAGTTGAGGGGGATTTTTTCTCATACACAGGAGACAAAGCTGAAGGATACATGCTAAAGATTTACAGATTAAAACCAAAGATAGGTGAAAGAAAATCACTTTCTGCAGCATCAGTTAAAGAGAAATTGTATGATGCAGCACTTGGAAAAGAATCGTCATGGAAAGAAGATGTTCCTGAAAAGATAGCTAAGGTAATAGAAGAGGATTGGAAAACAGTTGAGAAATTTGCAGATTTGGAAGATATGACAACAAGAGTAGCTGGAATGAAATTTCCTAAAGAAGGCTGGTCAAAATAAATAGAGATTAATACACTACAGGTAAAAATTTTCTATGAAACTTCCACTTTCAAAATATGTTTGGTTTGATGGAAAATATGTTCTAACAGAAAAAGCACAAGTTCCAATTACAACACATGCAATACACTATGGAACATCAATCTTTGAAGGAATTAGAGCATATTGGAATGGAAAAAATCTACATGTGTTTAGACTAGATGAACATGTAAAACGATTTAGAAGATCAGGACAATTTTACAATATTTCATTAAATTTTTCAGATAAAGAAATTACAGATGCAATAACAGGAATATGCAAAAAAAATAAACTCAAAAAATCATGTTATATTAGACCATTTTATTTTGTTGGAGATTACGGAATAAATCTACATGTTACTGAAAAAGCTCCAACAAATGTTGCAATTTTCACATTTCCTTTTGGAGATTTGTTTAATAAAAATGGAATTTCAGCAGGAATTGTTTCTTGGAGGAAATTCTCAGATATGTCAACTCCACCTCAAGCAAAGATGGGTGGAAATTATCTAAATTCAATAATTGCAACACAAGAAGCAAAAAGAAATGGAGTTGATGAAGCAATTTTACTTGATCATAATGGAAATGTTAGTGAGGCACCTGGTGAGAATATTTTTATCGTTAGAGAGAGTCAAATTGCAACACCGTCTTTAGCATCAGCAGCACTAGAGGGAATTACTCGTGATGCAGTAATCAAAATTGCAAAAGATTTGGATATTGAAATAGTTGAAAGAGACATCACAAGAAGTGAACTTGCAATGTCTGATGAGATATTTTTAACTGGAACTGCAGCTGAAATTACACCAATAATTTCACTTGATGGAAAGAAAATGAGTAACGGTAAACCAGGAGACATTACAAAGAAGATGATGGAAGAGTATACAGACATAGTAATGAACAAAAATGATGACTATTCTCATTGGTTAACAGCGGTGTATTAGATGAAAATTGTGCAAATTGGTACAGGTGGATGGGGTAAGAATCATGCAAGAGTACTATCAGAATTAGGAGTACTTGGTGCAATTTGCGATACAGATACAAAACGTAGTAAAGAATTTGGAGAAAAATATTCTGTTAATCACTATGAATCACTTGATGATATGATTTCATCTGAAGAATTTGATGGAGCATTTGTTGTTACGCCAACATCTACACATACAGAAATAGCAAAAAAATTACTTGAAGTAAAAAAACATGTTTTTGTTGAAAAACCTCTTACATACAAGACAGAAGAAGGAGAAGAACTTGCAAAACTTGCAGAAAAAAATAAAGTAATTCTAACTTGTGGATACATAGAAAGATTCAATCCTGCAGTAGGAGTTGTAAAAAATCTTGTAAAAGAAAAAAAATACGGGGATTTAATTATGCTTGAATTTCATCGTGAAAATAGAATGCCACTTCACATTAAAGATGTAGGAATAATTTATGATACTTCAGTTCACGATATTGATACTGCAAATTGGTTATTTGATGAAATGCCTAATGTAGTATTTGCAAGATCAGGTCAGATAAAACATGAACATGAAGATTTTGCAACCATTATGTTAGGATATAAAGAAAATAAAGTTGCAATCATTACATCAAATTGGATCACACCAAAGAGAATTAGAAAGTTTCATGCAATTTGTAATGACGCAAGAATTTCATCAGATTTTATCACACAAGAAATCAAAGTTGAAAAACAAGAAGAAATAGAAAATATAGAAAATGAAAAACAAGAGCCTTTGCTAATAGAGATTCAAAGTTTTCTTAATGCAATTGAAGGTAAAAATGAACATATTGTTACAGCACAACAAGCAGTAAATGTTACAAAAATTGCTGAAGCTGCACTTTTATCTAGTCAGAAAGGAGTTCCAATATACTTAGATCTAAAATGAATAAAACTATGATGGACATATTGGCATGTCCAATTGATAAAAATCATCCTTTAGAATTATTTGAGATAAAAGAAAAAGATGGCATAGTTTCAGAAGGAGTTTTGTTTTGTACAAAATGTTCTAGATTTTTTCCCATAATTGAAGAAATTCCAATTATGCTTCCTGATGAGATACGTGATAAAAAGCAAGAAATAGAATTTTTAAAAAATTTCAAAGATGAATTGCCTGAAAAAATTATTACAAAGGCAAACCCATGGCATTTGTAGAAAATGATCACCAATTTTATCTCAGATAAAGCAAAAATTGGCCAAAATGTATCAATTTGGCATTTTACATATGTTGGAGATAATGTGGAAATAGGAGACAATGTTAAGATTGGTTCCCTTGTTCATATTGATTATGATGTAAAGATTGGAGAAAATACAAAGATTGAGGGCTCAGCTTACATCCCACCACTTTCAAGAATTGGAAAAAATGCTTTCATTGGACCAGCTGCAGTATTAACAAATGATCCATACCCAATGTGTGATAAAATGGTAGGAGTAACAATAGAAGATGGTGCAATAATTGGAGCACGAGCAGTAATAAAAGCCGGAGTTACTGTTGGAAAAAATAGTGTTGTTGCAATGGGAGCAGTTGTAACTAGAGATGTTCCTGAAAATGTTGTTGTTATGGGTTCACCAGCCACAATCAGAAAGACTAGAGAAGAGTATGATAAAAAACAAAAAGAATGGTTAGAGAGTTAAGATCTTAGTTCTTTTTTGAATATCCAATTCTTCATTTTTAACAAAACTAAAATCCAAATAACTACAAGAATAATGGCAATAATTGCTTTAATTACAGATGCAATAAACCAATTAGCATCACCATATCCTGTTACTTCTATAGGTCCAAGAACTGTAACAAGAATACCTCCACCAAGAAGCATTAAAATCCACATTCCAAACAAAAAGCCATAAAGCCCTTTTCTCATATCCTAACTCCCATTAGAAATGCGGTGATTATTGCCAATACACCAGAAAATAATCCAAACTTAAAGATTGCAATTCCAACTTGTTTTTCAGTAAGAGGTCCTGCTGCAAGAATTAATCTTACTAGAGTAACAGGAGCGGTTTTATCATCAGTTGCTTTTAACTTGAAATCTTTAGTGTGTTCTACAGGTTTTCCCTTGATTTGTCTATGTTCTACTATCTTTTTTACACTTGAAAGGAACAAAAATGAGTTTATTACCGCAGGTAATAGTGCTACGGCTGCAATAATTTCTACACCTCCAGCAATTGCAATAGAACCATACATGGCACCTAAAGTTAAAGCTCCAGAGTCACCTGGGAAAATTTTACTTGGAATTTTGTGATATTTGTAAAATGCTAAAGAAACAAATCCTAACGGTAAACTTACAATTGCAATTTCAAAATTTTCTACAATAAACAGACAAATAGATAATGAGAAACTTGCTATAACCATAAATCCACTTGCAACACCATTTAAAACATCAATAGAGTTTATTGTATTTCCAGTAATAGGGATCATCAATATGATTAATCCAAGATAAAGTACAGGTATCTGTACTTCACCAAATAAGGGAAATGCCAAATTAGAATCATATGTACCCAATGCAATTATTGGAATTGCAGCAATAGCAAGAGTTACTGGTTTAAACCATCCTCCCATTACTTTTCTATCATCAACATATCCAATTGCAAATGCAGCAGTAGTTGTAATAATTATTGCAATAATTTCATTTAGTTGTAAAAATGCATACAAAACAATTTCTGAAACAATTATTCCCAAAATTATTGAAGGTCCACCAGGTCTTACAACCATGACATCTTCTTTTTTGTTCATGTCTTTTACTGCCATGTTTCTTTTTTCTAGAAATTTGATCAATGGAGGAGTGGTTACAAAGACAACAAAAAACGCAATAATACATGAAACAAATGCTGGAATCAGTAAATCAATCAATATCTAACCTTTTGTAACTCTGCCTTGATGTTATCCGCAATGGTTGAACCAATTTTATCTATTTCTGCTAATTTATTTACAGGAATCTTTGCCAAATCATCAAGATTTTTGATTCCATGTTTGAATAGAATTCTTGCTCTGACTCTACCAATCCCTTTAACCTTAACTAGTTCAAGTAATTCTTCTCTAATTCCATAAGATATTCTTCTACGCAAATTACCCAACTCTTCAAGTAAATCTGCCCGTTCAACATGCTTTGAAATCTCTCTGAGACAATAACAAAGCCAATTTCCAGTCTCAGTCATTCTATGCATATCACCAGATTCAATCCCAAGACTATCTGAGAGGCTAAGTTCCGTAGATTCAGTAATCCAGGATTGAAGGGCCAGAAGGCTTCTTGAGCAATCATATTCTGAAATTGGCTCTAAGAGTTCTGAGGAATTATTTTCAATCATGAGACTTGCTGTTTCATAGTCTTTTTGTCTTAGCGAAAATTTTGGGAAAAATTCTTCACAATTTGAAATCAAATGTAGAAATCCAAATGTGTGTTTTCTTTCTCCAGATACATTTTCAAGTGCATCTCTAAAGTAAGTCGCTGTAAGTGGATCAATGTAAAGCATCGAAGTTTTTTTACCAAATTCAGTTGCGGCGTATCTTTCACCTTTTTTTACAATCAAATATTGGCTAGAAAGGAAACGTAAGGAAATATCAATTGCAAATTTGATAGTAGATTTACGTGATTGTATACCACCAAGTGTTTGTAAAAAGAATTCTAGAATTTCTTCTTTTTTGATTCCAGGATGAGTTACAATAACACTGAGTATATGAGTTCTCAAAGATTTATCATCAGTAATTTTTGATTCAATAGGTTCAGGTTCACCATTAATGTAATATTCAATTAGATCATCAGTATTGCCATTTCCAACAATAATTGATTCTCCATAATCATCATATTGAGGTCTTCCTGCTCGTCCACAAAGTTGTTTGTATTCAAGAATACTAATTGGTCTATTTGCACCAACTTTTGCATTGTATCTATTAACATTAGAAATTACAACTCTTCTTGCTGGCAAGTTAACACCTGCAGCTAAAGTAGGAGTTGAAGATAATAGTTTGATGGTACCATTTCTAAATTCAGCCTCTATTGTTTCTCTACAGTTTTGATTTAGTCCAGCATGATGAAATGCAACTCCTTTTTTTACCAAAAGAGCTAATGTTTTTACTAATTCAGTATGTTCGTTTTCAGAAAGAATTTTTTTTGATGTTTTCTCTAATTGAGACATCTCTTTTTTTTCTAAAATTTGAGATATTGCATCAGCTGCCTTTGTTGCAAGAGACTTTGAACGAGTTCTAGTTTCAGCAAAAATTAACGATTGACCACCATCTTTGACTGATTGCACGCCTAAATCAATAGGGGTTCCACGTATACTACGCTCAACTTCAAATGTTGTACCATCAGCCATAGTTATTTCTCCAGCATCACAAACACCTTCTGAAAGTGGAACCGGCCTCCAAGAATTTTCTACTAGTGTGCATTCAAGCCAATCTGCAATGTCATCAGAATTTGTTATAGTTGCACTAAGACCAACAATTTGTGGTTTTGTTTCTAAGAGTTTTAGTTGAGTTAAGATCATTTCCAATGTAGGACCTCTACTTTCATCACCAATTAGATGAACTTCATCAGCAATCACCAAACCAATTTCATCAATCCATTCAGCACCATGTCTAATTATAGAATCCATTTTTTCATTAGTTAATACCAAAATGTTATTTTTTTCTAGATTTTTTTCAATATTTTCAAAATCACCAGTAGAAATTCCAACTTTGGTTTTGTTTCCCAACCCAACTTTTTCTAATTTTTTAAATTCAGAAAATTTTTCAGCAGCTAATGCCCTCAAAGGACTAAGATAGATGATTTTACCTTTGTTTTTTGAAATGTAACTCATCATTGCAAGCATTGCAATTAGAGTTTTTCCACTTGCCGTCGGAGCAGAGACTAGAATACTTTTTCCATCGAGTAATCCCGATTTTACACTGTCAGTTTGGGGAGGATATAATTTTTCAAAACCTTGGGATTTTAAAAATTCTATTGCAGATTCTGGAAGTTTTAATTTTTCTACTTTCATACTCGGTTATAATGACCGGGTTTTGATTCATAAATAGATGCTTCTCTAAGCATTCTTCTAATGTAATTTCTTGCTTCTTCTTCTGTGAATTTTTCACTCTTTTCAAGTTCTCTAACAAATGCCCTTTCTTCAACAGGAATCTTGTTGTCACCTTCCATTCCTTTGAGAACATCCATAAATAATTGCATCTTTGAGACTTCACTTCGAGGTTTTCCTTGCAATACACCAAGGTCAACCTTTCCAGTATTAACATCAACACCAGCATCTTGCAACATGCTTTGGATTAGAAATATGGCACGTTCAGCATCTTCTTCTTCCACCTTATCTTTCATGAGTAATCTTGCTCTAGCAGTAGAGAGCCGGATAATACCTTCAAGTTGTCTAGGAGTAACTGTAATCATCTCCTCAGATTCAACATTTCTCATTTGAAGATAGTAATCAAGGATCTTTTGTTCTGCTTCTTTTGTTAGATCAGGGGTTCCACGTTTTGCATATGAAAGATATTTTGTAAGTAAATCAACATCAACCACGGATTTTTTGTCAGTTCCTTGAGGAGTATGTAATTCTATAATGTGTCTTGCAATCTTTTCATCTCTTTCTTTGGTTGGAATATCTCTAACTACAAAGATCAAGTCAAATCTTGTTAAAAGAGGAATTGGTAAATTGACATTTTCTGTAATATTTTTGAATGGATCATATTTTCCATACATAGGGTTTGCAGCAGCTAAAATTGATGTTCTTGCATTCAAAGTTGCAACAATACCACCTTTTGCAATACTTGCTGATTGTTGTTCCATAACTTCGTGTAATGCACTTCTATCTTCAGGTTTCATCTTATCAAATTCATCTATACTTACAAGACCTTGATCACCAAGTACAACTGCACCAGCTTCTAACATCATAATTCCTGTCTTATCTCTTACAACAGCAGCAGTAAGTCCTGCAGCAGTTGAACCTCTACCAGAAGTATACAAACCACGGGGAGCAATTCTAGAACAAAACTTTAGCATTTCACTTTTTGCAGTACCAGGATCACCAACAAGAAATACGTTAATGTCACCTCTAATTTTACTGCCGTCACCTAACGATCTTTGATTAGAACCAACAATTAGTAACAGAATTGCTTCTTTGATTAATGATTGTCCTTGAATATGAGGAGCAAATGAATCAATTAGTCTTTGATAAACATCAGGACTAGCAGCTAATGCTCTAATCATTTTTTCTTCTTCAGGAGAAATTTCTTCTCTTTCAATTTTTCTCGAAGTTTTAGAACCACGGCCACCCAAAAATTCAATATTATTTCCTTCAATTCGTAATCTATACAATCCGCTATGGCCACGGGTAACCCCAGTAACAGATTCCTGTTCCACACGAACTACTCCAGTAAGGACAATTCTATCTCCAGGCCTAGCATTATCTACCAGATCCTGTCTAATTGTGACATCAATATAGTGAGGAAGTTGTCCAGGAGGAAGATCCTCAGGAAGTTCTTGTAATCTTAGTATTTGAAAGTCGATGAATTTGCTTGCTTCAGGTTTTAGATCAAATTCCCGATGTTTACAATTTGGATTATCACATACAACTGGAACTTTAACATCCATTCCCTTAATCTGAACAACTTTAGTGTGATGTTCATCAGGACAAACAAAGATCAATTCTTTTGCAAGTGGTTTTACTTCAGAAGCTCTAACCACCATACCTGAAACACTAGTAATAGAACCAATAGTTTCAGCATTAATTTGTCTGAGACTACGTTCAGAAGGATAATTGATTAATCTAACACGAACTTCATCTTTAATTTTTTCAGCATAATCAGGAAATCTTGTTTGCAATGCTTCTTTGATTGCTCTAGAAAATGCATCAAATATTCTATCAGGGTTTTCTGAAAAAATCGATATGATTTCGGGTTCAATAATCAAATCATTATAATCAACAATAATGAATTTAGAATTCTTAGGCATCATCTCATCAATTGCCTGTACATATTTGTATTCTCCAGTATTATCTTTGAATCGAGTTAAGAATTCTTTTACTTTATCAGATAATGCAGAGTCAGTAAAGGTACTAGTTTGTGCACTACTCATCTTTTTCACCTTTTATTTGATTTTCAAATTCTATACTATTTTCATAGATAGTTTTGTAGAAAATTACTTCTTCAACAGTTAGTTTGTTGTACAAGTCTGAATTCAGTTTTATAGAATCAGCTAATTTTACTAGTTTTCCTCTCCTCATCCTAAACAATTCCAACATCATACTTTCGACCTTATCAAAATCATCTCGATTCAGTTCTTTCATTGATTCCTTTAGTTTGATGTAAAAGTGAGGTTCAAGTGTCGAGATTTGATATTCTCCAACCATTTTTTCTTTTGATAATGCTTGTTTTAGTTCAGTGATCATATCAGGGGAATCAAGGGTTCCCAAATTATTATCAGCAAGAATTTTGCCTACCCACTGAGGTATGTTATTCACCTCACCCTGTTTTCCCTCAGTCTTTAGGCCTGCAACATTGAATTTGTAGTCTTGACTTATGGTTACCTTAGCATCCTTTAGGCGGTATCCAATCGAGTGTACTTTTTCTATGTTGTCTATTTCCATGTGAGATCACTTTTTGTCTTTTAGATCCTCAAGTATCGGATCGATCAATTCTGTTAACAATTTAGTGAGATCAATTGATCCTAATTAATTACAGGCTGATCGCTCATTTTTTTATGCTTGAATGGATTTTAATTTGTTGTATGTGACAATAACCAATTCGGATTTATTAGTGGGAATTGCTTCCATGTACTCATATGACTGCAACTGGAATGTGGGTAGAAAAATATCGACCAATGAAACTTTCTGAAGTAGTCAATCAAACAGAGATAATTGGCAGTCTTGAAGCTTTAATCAAAGATCCAACAGATATGCCACATCTATTATTTTCAGGATCAGCAGGTGTTGGAAAGACAACTACTGCATTATGTATTTCAAGACAGATTTTGGGAGATTATGCTAAAGACTACACACTAGAATTGAATGCATCTGATGAGAGAGGAATTGGAATGGTCAGAGAAAAAGTAAAAAAGTTTTCAAGATATGCAGGTATGGCAGACGTTCCATTCAAAATTATCATTTTAGACGAAGCAGATGAAATGACCTCTGATGCTCAAACAGCACTTAGAAGAATTATAGAAGACACTGCAAAAATTTGTCGATTCATCTTGATTGCAAACAATATCTCAAAAATTATTGATCCTATTCAAAGTAGATGTGCAACTTTCAAATTTACATCAGTCCCAGAAGAAGATATCATAAAAAGACTAGAAGAGATTGCTAAAAAAGAAAAAGTAAAGTCAGACAAAAAAGGGCTAAAAGCAATTTATGATTATTCTGAAGGAGATCTAAGACATGCAATTAATCTCATGCAAGCTACTGCCAGTTTGGGTTCAATTTCTGAAGAAAACGTAAAGGCATCAGCAGGATTAACAAAAACAACAGATGTCGATGAAGTTCTAAAAATTGCATTATCTGGAAAAATTTTAGAAGCTAGAGAAAAAATGATTGAGTTAATCAAAGTTTATGGAATGTCAGAATCTGACTTTTTGAAATATTTGAATTCTGCAGTATTCAAATCAAAACATGATAAATTATCAGATATTTTAGAGGTAATTGCAAAATATGATTACAGAATTTTAGTTGGATCAAATTCAGAAATTCAATTATCTGCAATGCTAGCAGAACTTGCTAAAATAGAAAAGTAAAAACGCAGAGAGAGGGATTTGAACCCCCGTATGCTTGCGCACACAGGCTCTCAAGGCCCGCGCCCTACCGAGCTAGGCGACCTCTGCAAAAAATTATGGATTGTAGACATTAAAATTTGTTGAGGATAAGTTGAATTTGTAAAAATAAGAAAAAAGAAAAAATTTCTTTAATCGTGTGCGTGTGGATTGTTAGAGGTTGATTCCATTTTTACATAAGAGCCATCAGCTTTTTCGTGATACTCTAGGTAAGATGGTTCAATCAGGATTGCGTGTGTTGGACATGCTTCTTGGCAAGCCATACATTGTGTACAATCATGCTCTCTAATTGGCATTGATTTATCTGTGTAATCTAGACGTTCATCTTGTTCTGTTAAACCAGTTCCATCAAAAGTTGCATTTAGAACATCTTTTGCTGGGATGTCTTTTTCAGTTCTATACCACTGGAAGGTTTGAACAGGACAGACACTCATACAAGAACCTGCGGCAACACAAGAATCCCAATCAACTGCTACAGTTGTACCGTGAATTCCAAGAGGAACTTGTTCTTCGCCTCTTGCTTCATATGCTGCTTTGACATTTTCATCTGAAAATGCTTCACCATCAGTTCTGCCTTTACCCCAGATGAAGTGTTTATTTTCACCATCTGAGTGCAATGTCTTTCCAACGACTTCTAGATTTTCAACAAATTTCTCATCTATTGGCATAAGTTATTTTATTTTAAAATATTATTTAAAGCTAGATAAAATTAGTCGTGACTAAACTAGAATAGATCGGTAAAAAACAATAAAAATAAAAATTCTAAAAATAATTTTGGATTCTAAAGAGTTTTTGCAGCATTCTCATGTTTTTCAACATTTGATTGATCTACTTTGATTGCTTGTGGAGGACAAACAGAAACACATGCCATACACCAAATACAATCATGTTCTCTAATTGGATCTGCCTTGTCAGTCATATCTTTTCGTTCATCTTTGACAGAACTACCAGTTCCTTCAAAAGTTTGACCAATGACATCTTTTGCTGGGATGTCTTTTTCAGTTCTATACCACTGAAAAACTTGCACAGGACATGCTTCAATACATGCACCATCGGCAACACAAGAATCCCAATCAACTGCGACCATTGTTCCACTTACACCAAGAGGAACTTGTTCTTCGCCTCTTGCTTCATATGCTGCTTTAACATCAGCATCTGAAAATGCTTCAGCGTCTGATCTTCCAGGACCCCACATAATATGAAAATGTCCTTCCCCATCTGAAATTTTTCCTAATGGTTTTAGACCTTCGGGGAAATTTTCTGCTATTGGCATGATGTGCTTTTCATTCAGTTATTATTTAAAGCTAGACTAGCTTAATTGCATAATTCTAGTCATGGATTGATCCCTTACGTTCATAACGTTGTACGATCAATTTTTGGGATATGGATATTATCAAATTTGATGTATACCGTGGCCCAAACATCGGAGTTTACATTAGTGTTAATGATAAAATAATTTTACTTCCAATGGGATTTGCAAAAACTAAAGCGGAAAAACTGGCAAAATATCTTGGAGTAGATTATCTTTTCACATCAATTGCAAATACCAGATTAATTGGTGCATTATGCATAATGAACAACAATGGAATTTTGTTACCTAAAACTGCATATCAAAATGAATACGACTTTATCAAAAAAGAATCAGATTTGGAAGTTGGGGTATTAGATTCAAAATTGACTGCATTAGGAAATGTAATTTGTGCTAATGATAAAGGAGCAGTAGTATCACCGTGGTTGTCAAAAGAAGATTGTCAAACTATTTCAGATGTATTGGGTGTTGAAACAATTCAGAAAAAAATTGCTGGATTCAATCAGACAGGAGTTGTAATGGTGGCAAATAATTCAGGGGCTGCAATCCATCCTGAAGCAGATGAGGAAGATATGAAGACATTTTCTAATTTATTAGGCGTAAAAATAGAGCAAAGTTCTATCAATAATGGGATTCCATATGTATCATCAGGAATTCTAGCAAACAATAATTGTATTGTAGTAGGTTCACTGACTACAGGTCCAGAGATTATGATGTTAACTAGAGCTTTTCTAAATTAAGAACAGAATTAGGATCCTCAGTCAATTTTTCTATAGAAATAGTTCCTTCTTTTCCATCCATCATATCATGTAATACAACATTTCCATTTTCAAGTTCTTGCGGTCCAACAATTATAGAATATCTTGCATTTCCAGCATTATCCATTTGTTTTTTTAGATTACGTCCTGCAAGATCAATATCAGCTGGAATATTGTTTAATCTCAATAATGACGTGATAGAATGAGCAACTTTTTGCATCTCTTCATTTATGTAAACAACTGCAACCCTATTTTGTAAAACTTCAGGGATTATTTTTTGTTCTTGCATTGTAAGAATAATTCTTTCTACTCCTCCTGCAACACCAGTAGCACCAATGTCATCTCTTCCAAATGCTTTTGTTAATGTATCATATCTTCCTCCACCTGCTAATGCACCAAGTTTTGAGTTTTTGTCAAAGACTTCAAAAACTATTCCAGAATAGTAATCCAAGCCACGAACTATACCAAAATTAATTCGAACATTTGATACTCCTCTATTTTCTAAGGAATCAAATAGTTGTTCTAGTTCATCCCATGATTCTAGTTGTGTAGTATCAAAAATTTTTTGGACTTCAGAAATTGTTCCCTTTACTTGAGAAAATTCCAGAATTTTTTCAAGTTTTGTAGAATCATATCCTTTTTTTGTAAATTCAGTTAGAATTTCATCTTTTGATTTTTTTGCAATCTTGTCAATTGCTCTTAGAATATCTGCTACTTTATCAGAATCACTAGTTTCAAAGATTTTGTTGATATATGATTCAACAAGATTCCTGTGGTTAATGTCAATTACAATATCTTTGAGTAATAACGAATCAAACAAACGTGATGTTAATTCAATTATTTCAGCCTCAGATTCTAGAGTTTTCTTACCATAAATTTCAACATCCCATTGGTGAAAATACCGATATCTTCCTTTTTGAGGTTCATCATATCGAAATACCCCACCAAATGCAGAAATTTTTGCTGGGAGTTTCATGGATTTTTGAGCAGTAGCATATCTTGTCAAACCCATTGTGAAATCAAAACGTAAAGCAACCTCACGATCTCCTTTGTCTTTAAAATAATAGATTTCATCTCTTATTGCAGGGCCAGATTTTGTTTCTAGTGTTGATAATGACTCTAAAACAGATGGTTCCATAAATGAAAAACCATACAAATTAGATAATTTTTTGAAATGATTTCTTATATGTTCAATGTTTGAGTTTTCAATAGCCTCAAAGTCTTTCATTCCTCTGGGGAGTTCCATAATGATTATTTCATAAGGTGTTATGATTTAGATATTTCTTTATTGAAAAATCAGATAAATATCTCTAAAAATTATTAAAATCATGACAAAAAGCATTAGTTGTTCAGATGCAGGTAAAGACTGCGGATGGTCAGCATCAGCAGATACTGAAGAAGAATTGATGACAAAAGTTACTGAACATGTACTAGCAGAACACAAAGAGATTGAACTTAATGAAGAAAGTATCTCTAGTATCAAGTCACTAATCAAAGAAACTAGTTGATATAACTATGCAAAACTAGGCAGTTTTCAAATTTTTAAAAAAAATGAACAATTGATTAGTAATTTCTTTTATGTAATAATTCTATCCTAATTCATGTTTACACAAGAAGATAGTAAATTTATTGAAAAATTAGCCAAATGGGCAGAATTGATTGGAGTAAATTTAGACAGAGATCTAGAACAAGTCTAGTCCTAAAAATGGGAATTTCCAATTACCTTAAAATCATAAAAGCATATGCGAAGAACAAATGAAACTAGTCTGTATGCATTGTGGTAAGGAGTTTGAAGGAAATAATGAAAAATTCTGCCACAATAGCTGTAGAGATGCACATATTATTTCATTAGAAAACAAAGTAAGAGAATCAGTAAAAAATGATCCTAGTCATACCAGAAAAATAAGCAGGGAATAAAAATCAATTTTTATGATGTTGGATTAGTTGCAAGTCCCATTGCTTCGCCAAAATAATATCCAGAAAGAATAGTACCAGCAGACCAAATACAAGAACCTGCAAATGTGTACAAGACAAATTTTGGAATTTTCATTTTAAGTAAACCTGCAGGAACTGAAATCATTTCACGCATAACAGGAACCATTCTTCCAAGAAAGACTGCCTTGTCACCATATTTTTCAAACCAATCTTCAACACGTTCTAATTTTTTTTCAGAGATTCTGAAATGCTTTAGATAACGTAGTAAAACTACTCTTCCAAGCTTTAGAGCTATAAAGTAAATTGAAGATGTTCCTATAGTAGCACCAATAGCACCAAGAATTATCATAGGAACTACTCCAATCAGAGGGATCCCTTGTTGTGATGCTAGAAATCCAGCTGTAGGAAAAACTGCCAAAGTAGGAATTGGTGGAACTATAGTTTCGAGTAAAGCTGCCAAGAATATGCCTTCATAGAGATGATCTCCCAAAAATTCAGTAATAAAAACAAGAAATGAGTCAAATGGTTCCATTTGATTCTGAAAATAAAGTCGTACTAAATTACTTTACGAGTAAAAGATAGAATTAGAAATTATTTTATGACTAGAAATTAAGAAAAAAGTATGCCACGAGTTTCACATTTTGATATTCCATCTGACAATCCAGAGAGAACTCAAAAATTCTATAAAGAAGTTTTTGATTGGAAATTTGAAAAATGGGATGGGCCAATGGATTACTGGATGATCCATACTGGTTCTGAAGAAGAATCAGGAATTAATGGAGGATTATCAAAGAGAATTCCAGGCCAAATTGGCATAACAAATACAATTACAGTTACATCAATTGATGAATTTTCAAAAAAAATTATTGAAAAAGGTGGACAAATTATCGTTCCAAAAATGGCAATTCCAAAAGTAGGATGGTTTGCACAATGTACAGATACTGAAATGAATGCATTTGGAATCATTGAAATGGATTCTAAAGCAGAGTAATACCAACTAGATTAATAATTAGAAAGAAATCAAAACATACAATTGAGTTACAAGTTTTTAGAACATGCAACAGATGCGATAATTGAAGTTACAGCTAAAGATCTTAAAGAAGCATTTGCAGTTACAGCAGATGCAGTAATTAATTTAACACTTGATCAAGACAAGGTAAAAGAAAAAGAACAAAGAGAATTTTCAGCTAAAGGAAAAGACTTGCAATATTTGTTGTTTAATTGGTTAGAAGAGATTCCTTTTTTGTTAATCACCGAAGGATTTGCAATTAAAAGAATAGAATTCGATATAATTCAAAATAAAGATTATAAAATAAACGCTACAGCATACGGTGAACCATTAGATTTTAAAAAGCATAATTTCAAAGTGGAGATAAAGGCCCCAACATTTTATGATATGGAAATCAAGCAAAATGGAGGAGTTTTTATGAGATTTTTACTTGATTTGTAATTTTTGTAAAAATTTCTTAGCAAAGCATAAGAAGAAATTATACGTGTTTTTTAAAAGTCTCAAAATCAAAAGAATCTTGTGCGTACAAAATTTGGAATATTTGGAGTATTTTCATTATTCATGCTTATGATAACACCAGCTTATGCAGATGTAACTTCAGTTTCATTGGACAAGAGTTTTTTCACTATAGATGAGAATTTTAGTTTTAGCGGCGAACAAGATGGAAAAGATACTGTTTTTGTTATAATTCGTGATCCAAACGGAAATTTCAAAGGAATGCTTTCTGATCCATCACCTGATCAAGGAGAATTTGAAGTAATACCAAGACCAGTATCAAGTTTCTTTGATAATCAAGGAATCTATAATGCTACAGCATTTACTGATGATCAAAAAGAAGAAGAAGGAATTGTTATACAAATCGAATATGATGGAAAGAAAATTTTTGAGATTCCTGATTTTGTTTTGGAATTAAAACCAATTCCAGATAAAGAAGTTGATGAGTTAAAAACAGTTTCATTCACTGTAGAAATAACAGATAGTTCTGTTGAAGATGAAGTATACAGTTTAGAAAATAATCCACCTAGTGGTGCAACAATTAATTCTAGTACAGGTAAATTTGTATGGACTCCATCAGGTTCTCATGGAAATAACCCAGGTGCAAAATACACTTTTGATATTGTTGTAACAAAAGGTAGTCAAACAGATAGAGAAACAATAACTATTACAGTTAACGAACCTACAGCAATTCCACCTGAACCAAAAGTAACAAAACCTGAACCAGAAGAAAAAACAGAAACAAAACAAACAACATCAGAACCTCAAGAATTAGAAATTCCAGCTCCATTTGTGGATGAAACAAAAGATCCTCAAAGTTATGTAGATAGGTACAATGAAGAAGCAAGTTACAAAAAATGGTTTGATGATAATTATCCTCAATATTCTTCAATTTATCAGGCAGTAGGATTAGAGGAACCTCTAGAAATTCCAGCTCCATTTGTGGATGAAACAAAAGATCCTCAAAGTTATGTAGATAGGTACAATGAAGAAGCAAGTTACAAAAAATGGTTTGATGATAATTATCCTCAATATTCTTCAATTTATCAGGCAGTAGGATTAGAAGAGCCAAAGATATTAGCACCATTTGTAGATCCAAATCTAGATCCACAATACTATGTAGACAGATACAATAATGAAATTACATACAAAGACTGGTTTGATAAAACATATCCAGAAATGACAATTTATGAGGCAGTAGGATTAGAAGAGCCAGAAGTTGTGGAGCCAGAATTTGGAGAGTGTGGTGAAGGAACAAAGTTAGTAGATGGAAAATGTACCATTATTCCATCAGAAAGTAAAGGTGGTGGTTGTTTAATTGCAACTGCAGCATATGGTTCTGAGATGGCACCACAGGTTCAATTTCTAAGAGAAATTCGTGATAATCAATTAATGAATACTGATTCAGGAATATCATTTATGACAGGATTCAACCAAGTTTACTATTCATTCTCACCATACATTGCAGACATGCAAAGAGAAAATCCAATGTTCAAAGAAATGATAAAGATCGGAATCACACCATTGTTATCGTCATTATCAATTATGGAATATGCAGAATCTGAATCACAAGTTCTTGGATATGGAATTGGTGTGATATTGATTAACATTGGAATGTATTTTGCAGTACCAGCAATGTTGTTTTTTGGAATAAGAAAAGTAAGACGAGTTAGGTTTTAATCATAATACTTTTTGATAAACAACATGGGAAAGCTAAGTAGAAATCTTCGAATTTGTGGAGATTGTGGAATTGCATACACATCTGTTAGTTTTACAAAATATATCGATCAATGTCCCATTTGCAAATCAAGAAGATTTGAAGCAATTCCCATAAAATCTGCTGATGAATAATTTTTCAATATAGATTTTTTAGTAGAATAGATTTTGATATGATATTGTCTGAAGACCCAGAAATTGAAAAAATCAAACAGAGAAAATTAGAAGAAATGCTAAAACAGCAAAATCAGCCTAAAGTTGAGCCGGGAATTATTGATTTGAATGACTCCAATTTTGAGCAGACAGTTTTGGCTGAAAATCCAACTTTGGTGGATTTTTGGGCAGAGTGGTGCGGACCATGTAAAATGATGCATCCAGTATTTGAGAGTCTATCAAAAAAATACCCCAAAGTAAAATTTGCAAGAGTTAACGTAGATAATAATCAAAATATTGCAATGAAATTTGCAGTACAATCTATTCCAACATTTATCATGTTCAAATCAGGACAAATTGTTGATAAAATGATGGGTGCAGTAGGAGCTCCCGGAATCAACATGATTTGTCAGAAACATTCACAATAAAATTAGTAAGCATAAGCTGCTTCTTTCTTTCTTTGAATTTCTACTATTTCATTTAGTACTTCTTGCTCATCAGAACTTAGTTTATGCATGAATTTGTTTAGTAGTTGTTTTGCTTCATGAGAGGGTGGAAATGTATAAAATACTTCTTCTTCAAAAATTTGTCTTCCAATGGTTACATCTTGAACCGAGCAAGCAACTTCATCACCTGTTTTTGCTGAAGTTACTGTTTTTTTATCATGTTGAAGTTGGTGTATATTTCCAATTTTACGTCCATCAGAATTCATAAATGGAATTTTGTGTTTTAAAGTTCCAACATCTACTCTAATTCCAAAAACTGCAGGATTGTTATTTCTAAACACCATTCCTTTAAGAAAAGTAAATTTAGAGACAGGGGTTAATTCAGAAAATATTGCATCTTCTTCATGCGCAGTATCTTCTTCAACCCAAGCATTGTAATTGTCAATTAAACTATAGATTACTTTGTCTTCAAAGACTTTGATATGACTGATTTCTGATTCTTCTTTTGCATCAGGTAAAATTTTAACATTAAATGCTAAAACAATCCCCAAATGTCTATCTTTTTCTTTTATTGCCTTTGCTTCAATTACATCACGTCTATTTACAGGACCAATATCGGCTTTGGCGACAGGTACTTGGGAGCGTCTAAGCATCTCAACTATAGCTTCAAGTGAACCAATAGTATCACATTTTAGAATAATTCCATTAGTTTCAGTATCTACAAACACGGATTTCATTTCAGATTCTATGAGATTGGTGTATTTTGTAATCTCATCATCATTTCTTGCAACATAGAGTGTACTTCCTGGGAGAACGCCTTCAAGTTCAGGGGAGACAATCTTTAGTCCAGCTGCTGCATCTACTTGAGGAGTTGGTTTGAACTTATCACGAGGATCACGCATCTCATCAAGTGCTTTTGGGAGTAACAATGCTTTTAGTTTTGTAACAATTACACCATCACGTTTTGCAACAACAATACTGTCTTCTTTTCTGATAGAACCATCAATTAAGATAATATTTGCAGTTTGTCCCAATCCGACTTCATCTTTTACTTCTAAAACAATTCCACGAGGATCTTTTTCCTCTTGATTTAGTCTTTTTTGTAGATATTGTTGAGTTAATCCCACTAAAACACTAAGAAGTTCAGGAATTCCAACACCAGAACGAGCAGAAATTGGAACAATTGCAATTTCAGATTTAAAGTCCTTTACACGATAAAATGCCTCAGACTGATATCCTAAAACAGAAAGTGTTCCTACCACATCATAGATTTTTTGATCAAGATCAGCTTGAATGGATGCATCTTGTTCTTTGATTGCTTGTGAAATAAAAGAAGTATCAGACTTTCGCCATCCAGAAATTTGATCACATTTGTTTAAAGCTACAACAAAAGGAACTTTTCTACTCTGTAAAATTTTGAGACTTTCATTTGTTTGTGGTTGAAATCCACGATTAACATCAACAACTAAAATTGCAATATCAGCAGCAGAACCACCACGAGAACGAAGATTTGTGAATACTTCGTGTCCTGGAGTATCAATAACTAAAATTCCAGGAACTTTATTTTCTGATTGTTCAAGTTTCTTGTATAATGATCCACAAGTTTCTTTGATTGTTTCAGTGGGTAGAAAACTTGCACCAATGTGTTGTGTGATTCCTCCAGCTTCTCTGCCTTGAACACCAGTTCCACGAATTCTATCTAAAAGGGATGTTTTTCCAGAGTCTACGTGACCAAGAACTGCCACTATGGGCTGACGAATTTGCAAATCAGATCACTCAAATGCTACCCTCGATTCGTGATCAAAACTTTCTTGTGAATCTGATGCATGAATAATATTTTCACTAAATCCCAATCCAAAGTCACCTCTAATAGAGCCAGGTGCAGCTTCAAAAGATTTTGTTGCACCAATCATTATTCTAGTAGTTGCAATTGCATTATTACCTTCAATAATTGCGGCAACCACTGGCCCTGATGTGATAAATGATGTTAATTCACCAAAAAATGGTTTGTCTTTATGAACACCATAGAAGTTTTCTGCTTGCTCTTGAGTAAATGTAAACATCTTTAATTTCAAAATTTTGAATCCTTTTCTTTCAAATCTAGAAACAATTTCACCAATTAGATTTCTAGCCACTGCATCTGGCTTTACAATGAATAATGATTTTTCAGTCAATTTTACTTCTTTCTAATTCCGCCTTTAACGTATTTTTTTGTCCACTTGAATTTTCTTGGATCACGTTTAAGATCTAGTGCATTCTTTTTGCATTTTGCTGAACAAAACCACAACACCGTTCCATCATTTTTTGCAAGCATTGTACCAGAACCTTTTGCAACTGGTCTGTTACAGAAATTACATGGTTTAACTAAAAGACTCATTCAATTCACCTATTTGATCTTCTTTGCTTCTCTCTCTGTTTCTCTTAGCATCAGAATTTCTCCTAATCTAACAGAACCTTTGACGTTTCTAGTAAGAATTCTACCCTTATCTTTTCCAGTAAGAACTTTAACTCTAACTTGAATTACTTCACCAGCAATACCAGTTCGTCCAACAATTTGAATAATTTCAGAATGAACTACTTCATCAGTTGTAGCGCTCATTGATCAGTCTTTCCACCTTTAATTTTAGCAATTGATGAGACAACTTGGTCTACAATGTGTTGTGCGTCACCAGCATCCAAAATTGCTGCAGCGGCAGAAGTAATGTCAATACCTAATGATTTGCCTAATTCTTGTTTACTTGGAACAAATGCAAATGCTGCTCCTTGTTCTTCACAGAGAATTGGAAGATGTGCAACTACCTCAGGAGGTTCTACATCTTCAGCAATGACAATTAATTTGCTAGTACCACGTTCGATTGCCTTGGTTGCTTCGTTAGTTCCTTTCTTGACTTTGCCACTGGTAGATGCAACTCTAACAGCCTCCAAGATTGGATTTACGAGGTCCTCTGGCGTCTCAAATTTAACATAATATGCTTTTCCCATACTTCGTCACCCTTAGGGTTCATTCTCCATTCTCATCATCGTTACGTTTGGTTTTAAAAGTGTTATCTGGAAATGATTGTCTTAACTTTTTGGAGATATTCAGACATTAAATCGTCTAATTTTTCTTGACTTTGAGCTTCAGCATATACTCTAACAATTGGTTCTGTTCCACTAGGTCGGATCATAACCCAATTTCTGGAATCTATGTTGATTTTGATACCATCAGAAGTATCAGAGTTTGGAAATTCATCTTTTAGAGACGAGATTAGTTTTGGTACATTTTCAGGAGAACAGGATACTTTGTCTTTTGTAGTAAAAGACGGAGGAAGATTAGAGATTTCATCAGATAGTGAATTAGGAGATGCAGCTAGTAGATCAAGCATTAATGCCAAAGTCATACAACCATCTCGAACTGAATTATGTTTTCCAAACATAAATCCACCATTTTCTTCAAAACCAATTAGTGCACCAGTTGGAACCATTTTTCTTGAAACCTCAACGCTTCCAACTTTTGTACGAATTACTTTAGAATCAAATTGTTCTGCTAAAACTTCAATATTAGAACCAGAATTCAAACAAGTAACAACTAATGAGTTTGGATTATTTGTTAAGATGTGTTTAGTTAACAAGAGTGCAGATTTATCACCAGTTAAAATATTTCCTTTGTTATCACAGAAAATACTTCGATCGCCATCACCATCAAATGCTATTCCTAGATCAGCATTGTTTTGAATTACAGTTTTTGACAATTCTGAAAGATTTTGAGGGGTTGGTTCAGAACCACGTCCTGGAAATGTACCATCAATATTTTCATTTACAAGAAAGGTGTCACAATTAATCAATTTACAGAAATTAGGTGCCGATACTGCCTGAGCACCGTTTCCAAGATCTAAAACAACTTTGAAATGTTTTGATTCTATTAGTTTAGAATTAACTTGTGAAACAATTCCATTTAGATAAACATCAATTGCACGTTCTTCTTTTTTTGTGGCTCCCCAGTTTGTAGTATTATTAATCCAATTTTTTTGAAGGTAGATATCTTCAATAATTAATTCATCTTCACGAGAGATTTCTACACCATCAGATGCTGCAGGTTTAATTCCATTGTATTGGGAAGGGTTATGAGAAGCAGTAATCATAATACCACCTGAATATCCTAATGTCTTTACTGCAAATTCAAGACAAGGTGTTGGAACAATTCCTGCAACATTGCAATCAATACCTATGGAGTTAAGAGTAGAAGTTACAACTTTACATATTGCAGGACTAGAATCTCGACCATCATATCCTATCAATATTGGTCCTTTTTGAAAATAAGTTCCAATTGCCAAAGTCATATCATGAATAAATTCTAAAGTAAAATCTTCATCAAAGACACCACGAATTCCATTTGTGCCAAAAAATTTTGCCATGGTATTATTCAATAATAGATAAATTTGTGTTTAATGGCAAGTCCGTTGCGGGAGTCGCCCAGCCTGGTCAAAGGCGTAGGGCTTAGGACCCTATCTCTTAGGAGTTCGTGGGTTCAAATCCCACCTCCCGCACCACATTAATTTCTGTGAATGATTAATAATGAGAAAATCTTCAACAAACAAAGTCATGAAAAAAACTGTAGTTGGAATAACAGTTGTTGGTAAGGACAGAGAGGGAATTGTAGCTTCATTTACAAATTTTGCATTTTCAAAAGGTGGAAACATTGAGAAAGTAAATCAAAATGTAATCAAAGGTCTTTTTGGAATGTATCTAGAAGTTTCTTTTGCAAAAGCAGTAAATGTAAAAAAATTTGATTCAGAGATTCAGACTTTAGCTAAAAAAGAAAAGATGGACGTAAGTACTCATCATGAAACAAATTCTCAAAAAAATATCGCAATTTTTGTAACAAAAGAACCACAATGTCTACAAACAATTCTATCAAAATCAAAATCACTCAAAGGAAAAATTTCAGTAATAGTAGGTACTGAAAAGACACTTGAGCCACTAGCAAAGAAAGCAAAAATTCCATTTGTTACAGTTGACGAAAAAAATCAACAAAAAGCAGAAGAAAAAATCATTCAAATTTGTAAAAAATACAATATTGACTTGATCTCACTTGCAAGATATATGAGAATCCTTAGTCCTAACTTTGTTTGGAGATATCCAAATAGAATTATTAACATTCATCCATCGTTGTTGCCTGCATTCCCGGGTGCACTAGCATATGCACAAGCTTATGAAAGGGGAACAAAGATCGTAGGAGTTACATCACACTATGTAACAGAAAACTTAGATCAAGGACCTATAATTTTTCAAGATTCTTTCAAAGTAGATCCAAATGATACTCTTGAGAAAATAAAATCAAAAGGTCAGAAATTAGAAGCAGATACACTATTCAAAGCAATGAAGATGCATCTAGAAAACAAATTAGATGTTCGTTGGAGAAAGGTTCACATCAAATCAAAGTGAATCAAATGGCAGAAATAAAAGCACAATTTGATCCCAATCTCAGAAATATTATTAAAAGAAAAAAGCAAGTTGCAGTCATTCCAATAGGCTCAATAGAACAACATGGACCACATCTTCCTATATCAACTGATACAGATATTGTAACTGCAATAGCAAAAGAAATTTGTGAAAAAAGAGGATACCTGTTACTTCCGACTTTATCCTACGGAGTATCATTTGAACACGCTCCATTTTTTAATTTGAGTATTAAAAGAACTACCTTACAAACTGTTTTAATTGATATATGTTCTTCACTCTTAGAAAATAATATCAAAACTGTTTTCATAATTAATGGACATCATGGAAATCAAAATTCAATAAAAAATATCAATATCAAATTGAAAAAAATCTCAAAAAACAAACTCAAGGTATTTCCATTTTCTTACTGGCATTTTATGGAAAGAGACTTTGATCATGCAGGATTTGTTGAAACATCATTAATGTTAGCAATTTCAAAAAATGTCAAAATGAAATCAGCAAGAAAAGGTCTCATTACAGAAAAAATGACAAAACAAGAGATTAAGAAACTTGGTAAATTGGCAAACAAATCATTCCCAAAAGCTACAAAAAATGGTGTTTGGGGAGATCCTACAAAAGCCACAAAAAGAGATGGAAAGTTGATTTTAGCTGAAATTGTTAGAAATCTAGGGAAAAAGTGTCAAACTTGCCTTACTGGGCATAGCTCATAGTTTCACCAATGAAATTTTAATATAATCCCTCAATATCAAAGCCAATAAGTGAAATAGATGTCCGTTGATATGGCAGTAAAAGTATTGGATGAGAGTATCAATCAAGTTGTATTGATAAAACTCAAAGGAAACAAAACCATTAGAGGTAATTTACTTGGTTTTGACCAACACATGAACCTGCTACTCGATTCTTCAGAGGAGATTCCTGCTGAAGGCGATTCAAAAGGCCTTGGAACCATTGTAGTTAGAGGAGACAATGTAGTTATGATTTCTCCTCCACCAGCACAGAATTAGGTGATATGGAATGGTAAAAGGTACAACTTCTATGGGTGGTTTTACAAAGAAGAAAGTACACATCAGATGTAGAAGATGTGGAAAGAACTCACTTCACAAACGTCATCACCAATGTGCAAGTTGTGGATTCCCAGAGGCCAAAAGAAGAAAATATTCCTGGATTAAATGGTATACATAGATGCAAGAAATTGCCCTTATTCTTAGTTCGTTAGCCGGTGTAGCTACAGCAGCAGCTGTACGAAAAATGCCAAGAGATAAAAATCAATTACTGAGCCTAGGTGCTAGTTCACACATTAAAAGTCAGATCAATTCATTAAAAATTGAAAAAGATATCCTTACAAAAACAATTTCAAGATTATATCAAGCAGATTCAGAATTTTCAAAAATTCAAAAAGACAAGTTGTTGCTAAAATATCAACATCAACTTGGAATTGTTTTAGCAAAATTAGAAAAACTTGAACAAGCAAGTAAACATCCAGACTTGGGTCCTGTTGGAGATGGTTTGATTACCTTAATGGATCAAAAGTTATCAAAACTAGATGATAGATTGTATGAATTATCATCAAAGATGACAACTGCAAAAGTTGAAACACCAAAGATAAAGGAACCGGAAATTAAGAAAGAAGTAAAACAAGCTGCAAATTCATTTAAGAATACATTCAATTTTGAAAAACCAAGAGAAACAGAACCAGTAGCAATTCCTGCCACAAAATCACGACAATCATTTGAATTAACCACTTTAACAAACATTACAAGTAAAGAACCAAAATTCCCATTATTTGGAAAAGAAGAAAAACAAATCTCAAAACCAATGCCACAACCAAAAATAATTCAAACAGAATTAATCAAGCCAAAAGAAGAGATTGTAAAGGAAATTGTTCAACCAAAACCAAAAGTTGAAGATAAAATTGAGATTATTCAAGAAGTTACAGCAAAGTCTGAGCCTAAATTAGAAACAAAACCAGACATTAACAAAGAAATTGCTAAAATTACAGAACATAAAGCACTTCCAGAACCAGAAACCCAAAAAGTAGAGCCAACATCAACAGATGATGTTGATGATGACATTGATGATTTAGATAAAATCAAAGGTGACATTATGAAAGTTTTATCAAAGCTTGACCAAGCAGAGGTAGAGTAATTGTCTTATGATGATGCCATTACGGCATTATCAAGTAGTGCATTAAAATTTGTAAAAGATGATTATGTTATTGGTTTGGGTAGCGGTAGGGCAGCTACTGCACTAGTAAAATCACTTGGAAAATTAATCAGATTAAAAAAATACAACATCAAAGGAGTTCCAACATCATTGCAAATCAAACTTGCTGCAGAAAAGGTGGGAATTCCATTGGTGGAAGCTGATCAAGTAGACCACATTGATGTAGTATTTGATGGTGCAGATCAAATTGATTCACAAAAATTTGTAATCAAAGGTGGTGGGGGAGCTTTGCTTAGAGAAAACATTTTGTTTAACATTTCAAAAAAAGTTGTAGTAATGGCAGACAAAACAAAATTTGTTAAAAACTTTACAAGGGTTGTTCCGGTAGAAGTACATCCACTTGCTAGAAATTCAGTAGCAAATTCAATTAAAAAATTGGGAGGAAAAGCACAATTACGTTCACTTGATAGAGGTTACCCATTTTTTACAGAAAATGGAAATATTATACTAGATTGTGATTTTGGTACAATAAAAAATCCAAAATCATTAACACAAAAAATCAAAGGAACCACAGGTGTTTTAGAATCAGGAATTTTCCTTAGGAAACCAGATGTAATCTATAGAGCAAAGACTGGTGGAAAATTCGATATTTTATAGATGAAATTCTTAAATCTAAAAATCACGTGTATGATGCATGGCAACAAGTGAGGATCTCAGAAATGACATTCTAAAGGCTACAGAAGAACAACAACGGCTAATGGAATTGAGAAAACCATTCCTAGGCTCAAAAAATAATGAAGACCAAATGAATGCGTTTCGTATAACTACTCAAATAATGAAGTATGAAGATTTTATCAGAGATACGGAAAGACAGCTTAGGAATATGAAATAAGGTCATTATTTACCAAATTTTCCAAGTAATGGAACAAAGACATAGTTAGATTCATTTTTAATTTCAATAATTCCTTGAGATGTTTTTTTCAAGAGTATAAGAGACTGAGATGAATCACCCACAGGTGCAAGTAGCAATCCATTTTCATTTAGCTGGCCAAACAATTGTGATGGAATTTTTGAACATGCCGCGGTGATAATTATTCTATCATATGGTGCGGCATCAAAATAACCTAAACTACCATCATTCAAAATTACATTAACATTGTTTATATTCAATTTTTTTAAATTGTTTTGTGCAAACTCTACCAATTCTGGATGTATTTCTACGGAAAAAACAGTCCCATCACCAACTAGATACGAAAGAATTGCAGATTGCCAACCAGAACCAGTACCGACTTCAAGAATTTTTTGTCCTTTTTTGACATCCAACCATTCAGTCATTCTAGAAACAACTGCAGGTTGTGATATCGTTTGGTTTTTCATAATTGCAAGGGGTTCATTGAAATATGCTTTATCCACATCAGACATAAGAACAAAGTTATGTCTTGGGATGTGTCTAATAGCAGACTCTATATTTTCGGCAGTAAGAAATTTTCTAGTTTTTAGAAGAGACACCAAACTATCTAATTGTATCTGATATTTTTTTTCAATTTGTTTTTTCAATAAATATAATGTATTTTTTACAGTTAAAACAATTAGTTTATTTTTCTTGGAACAAGTTTACCATGTCCAAGTTTTCCAATCACTTCAAAGTCTTCAGATACTAATTCTCCCCTTACAATGGTTTTAACAGGCCATCCTTTTAGATTTCTTCCCTCATAAACTATGTAATCAGAAAAGCCACCAAACAGTTCAGATGTAACCTTTTTTTCTTTTTTCAGATCTATCATAGTAACATCAGCATCAGAATTTTTTTCAAGAGTTCCCTTTTGAGGAAACATTCCAAAGATTTGGGCTGCATTTTGGCTTGTAAATCGAACAAATTGCTCCAAAGTGATTCTATTTTGATTTACTCCGTCATTAAGTAATATAGGAAGTACGGTTCCAATTCCTGGAAATCCAGCTAACGCAGACCAAACATCATCACCATCCAATTTGAGTTTGAGTTGATTTGCAACATGGTCTGTGCCTATAGTATCAATTTGATTAGTAGAAAGTGCGCTCCATACAGCTTTTTGATCATTTTCAGTTCTTATTGGAGGCATTACTTTAGCAAGATATCCATTTTGTTTTTCATAAGATAGTGTTAAGTAATGAGGACATGTTTCTACAAAAATTTTTGTTCCAAGTTTTCTTTCTTCTTGAATTTGTTTGAGAGCTTGTTCAGAACCAATATGAACAAAGTAAATAACACAATCATAATCACGTCCAAACTTTGATACTGTTTTAATTGCTTTTGCCTCAAATTCAGGAGAACGACTTTCAGACCATGCAGACAATCCATCTTGTTTTTTCTCTCTTGCAGTTTGTATTCCACATCCACATGATTCATAATCTTCTGCATGAACCAAAACAGGGCATCCAAGAGAAGCTGCAGTTTTTACTGTCTGTTCAACAATTTCATTAGTTACATCAACATTAGATGCAACAAGTTCAGAAGAATTAGGAGGCATATCCATGTAAACATGACCAATTTCACCTCCAAGATTCATGTAAATTTTGAATGATGTTATTCCTTTATTTACACAAAAACTCATTTCGTTAATTTGTTGAGGAGTAAAGATGGATGCATGTATTGCATAATCAACATAATGATTTTGAGATGCAGCATCTAACTGAGCTTGTAGTGAACTAGAAAAAGGATCTCCTAATCGAAGCATTCTCATCATAGTTGTAACACCACCAATTGCAGCTGCATGAGATTCAGTTTTTGCTGCCTCATTAATTGGAGAATAAACACCATAGTGAACATGAGTATCAATAGGACCAGGAACAGAAATCAATCCATTTCCATTGATTTTGGTATCGCATGCAGGAAGATCATGTGTAAGACCAACTACTTTTCCATCATCAATTATGATATTTTTATCAACCATCCCTTGTGGTAGTATAACGTGTGAATCAACAATCACAGTATCATACGTCATCTAGAAATTTTATTGCCTGCAGTCTATTATGCGTTGAGATAGTCAATCTTTTCAAATATATTGATACAAAAACCACATACGACAATAATAGATATGACCGAAGATGTATGTGACTTTTGCAAAGGGGTTGGTTCTAGTGGTTCAAATGTATGTGTATATTGTAATGGCACAGGAGAATGGAATCAAGCTGCACAAGCATATGTAAAAAATCACATATGTCAATGTATAGTAATGGACAGGAAGTTTTGTCCAGTTTGTAACAAACCATGTCATCATGACACCTCACTTAATCCAAAACAAAAAATTGATCCAGGTTATGGTGGAATGTCAGAAAAAGAAGTTACTGTTATGACATAATCATCAAGAATTAATTTTCTCAACAAAGTGTTTACCATCAGTAGTTCTACATTGCCGTGGATGAGACTCCATTATAGGATTTCCTGCAGAAACACATTCTTCAAAATTATCAATTATAGAATATTGTTTTTGAAATGATTCAAAAATAGTAATTTTTGGCATTTCACAAGGTGCAGTAATACAATTGAATGTTTCAAATTCATCTACTAACGGAATAAAGAATATTACGATGGCAGATACTGAAGTAACACTAGCTATAGTTGCCACTATATTTTTGATCACAGATTGCATCGAATAGCAGGACAAATATTGTTTATGATTAATTTTTAAAAGACAAAGTAGAATATTAAGAAATTACCAAAAAAGATTTAGTAAAAAGTGATTCTTTTTGACTCTGATTTTTTAACAAAGACATGATAGTATGATATTCATTGAGTCAGAGACATCTCGCGGTGTTAGCTGGGGCCCAAAAGCTCACATAAACTAGTTAATACATTACAGAGTCTCCATAGTAAAGGAGACTGTTTTTTTCTCTGAGAGAGTTATTCTAGCCAAGTTTAGATCCTAAAGTAATTAATATTCCAAAAATCGAAGCAGAGTATGTCATTTGGTGAAGTTGATACACTAAACATGCTCTTTGATAAACTGCAAAGTTTGTTTGATGAGTCTCAAGGATACTATGAATCATTCCTTGATACTAACAACATGTACAAAAAAGGTCAACTTAGTGATAAAGAGTTCTTTCAAAAATTAGGAGATTACACAGTAGCATATTCTGCATTAGAGTTTCTAGCAATCAAAGTGATTTTTGAGTTAAAAAAATCAATAGGTTCAGGTTCTGGAAGTACACAATCACCTGGGTTGATGCCAGGTATGGGACAACCAGGGATGATGGCAGGAGGTATGCCACCAAGAGCAGGAACTGCACAAAATCCAGTAGGTGGGGGCCCACCAGGAATTGTATCTGCACAACAGGCATTCAATGATGTCGGTACATTACCATCACCAGACCCTACATTAATGCCAAGACAAACTGCACCACAAAATAATGGAAATGGATGTTCATCATGTGGTGCAGAGTTAAGACCAAATGCAAAATTCTGCACAAAGTGTGGAGCTAAAGCATAAAAATAGAAATTAAAAATTAGTTTATTCTTGAGTTGTTCCACATTCTGGACAAAACTTTGCTGTTGCTGAAAGACTAGTACCACATTCTGAACAAAACTTTCCATCAGTTTTTTGTTCAGTGTAAGCATTACCCATCAATCCAGAGCTCCTAACTGCTCCAGAAGGTTCGTATTTGTCATCATCAATTAAAACAGGTTCAAAGTCTTGTTCTGTTAGAAAAGTCATCATTCTTGGAATACCTTTTCCATCATTGTTTGGATCAGGTACAGAATCTCCTAACCAAAATGCAAACCTCATCAGAGTTAATTCAGGTGTAGAAAAGGCCAAAGTGTGTTTTGACATGTATTCTTGTGCTGCTTTTTTGCCATCAAATACTTCCATGAAGATAATATTCAGTGTTTATGTATAATAGTTTCTGGAAAAGTGGACCGGGAGGGAATCGAACCCTCGACATCCTCGTTGCGAACGAGGCATTATACCCCTAAACTACCGGCCCCTAAACTACTCTTTGGGTTGTGTTTTTATTCATTTATCAAATTTTTTGCGAATAAACAAAAGATATAGAATTTAGATTACAAAATTAGATGAAAAAATAAGAAAAACGTATTTTTTGAGAATTTATGCTAGGGCTCTGTCAATCATATTTTTGTATGATTCCTTAGAAGCAGCACCTACTTGCTGACTAACTATCTCACCTTTGTTAAGAAGGATCAAGGTTGGAATACTAAAGACATTGTATTTTGATGCCAATTCATTAGCCTCATCAACATTAACCTTGACAAATTTTACTTTGCCATCATAGTCACTTGCCAGTTCTTCAACTACTGGACCCACCATTCTACATGGACCACACCATTCGGCCCAAAAGTCTACAAATACAGGAATGTCAGAGTTTATCACATCGACTTCCCAAGACTTTGCATCAGAAATTTGTGTTATTCCCATTGTATTGATAATTTATTATTCATACCTAAAAACGTTCACCAGAATTCCACCATATTTTTTGGGTGGAAAATTAATTCTGATATATACTTAAATGACGTTTTGATAAATCCCAGTTATGAGTTCGGAACTTAGAATAAAAAAATTAAGAGGTTCTGGTGGCTATGTAATGGCCCGTGTAACAGATGAACAACAGATGAAAGGAAACCTTGGAGGCCCAGATCTGTTTTTAGCACCAATTGGTAGATTAGATACTGATAAAATTTCTAAACATTTTTGCAATACTTGTGAAAAAGAATTTGAAGGAGCTCCAAAAATTGAATTTGAGAATCCAAATGAGGAGGTTGCAGAAAATTTAATTCTTGCAGAACGAGGGCAATACATCTGCAACACATGTGAATCATCAATTGCAGAATATAGAGAATTTAAGAAACAAGATGAAGCAGGTGATGTTGGAAATGCAAAACCAATAGAACCACAACCAGAGACAGTACCTCAAGTTGAGCAACCACAACAAGTAGCAGAGAATATTCCACAACCAGTGGAACAATCATCACAAGAAACAGCTACTCAACCAGGTCCTGCAACATCAGTAAGTTCAATTGAAGGTAGAGCAGTATATGACGAAAATGCCAATAAAATTGGAATTGCAAAGCAAGTTGGAATTGATTCAACACAATCAATGGTTCTAGTAATTACTCAAAATGATGGAACAGAGGGCAGCATCCCATGGAATAATATCAAAAAAGTGGGAGAAGTCATCTTATTAGGAAAGCCAGAAGAAAGTGCTCCTCCAGGAAAGTGCTCAAACTGTGGATTTTCAAATAAAGAAGGTTCAAAATTCTGTGAAGAATGTGGAACACCACTTCAATAGCTAGTAAATTTAATCAAGGGTACTATAGGCGATTATGTAATTGGGAAAAAAGTCTGTTTCAAAAGGAGTTATCAAAGATATTGTTATTGTTGCAGTTGGAGTATTGGTAATTTGGATTGGCCTACAAATTGCATTTGGAACACAAAACCCATTTTATGTAGTTGCAAGTGGAAGCATGATTCCAGTTTTAGAAGTTTATGATGTTTTGATTGTTTCAGGACATGAACCATTTGAAGAGCTTGTGGTAGGAGACATTATTGTGTTCGATCGTCCATCTGATCATAATAGAGTGATTGTGCACAGAGTTGCATCCATCATAGATGAAGATCCTAGAACGATTAGGACAAAAGGAGATGCAAATCCAGCTTCAATTCCTGGAACAGACTTTCCAATTACTGAAGAAGAATATATTGGAAAAGTTGCATATACACTCCCACAAGTAGGTTATATCACGCAGTTACTAAAACCGCCCATTAACTATGTCATAATTGCAATTGTGATTGGAATAATGATTGTAAAACAGTTAACAAAAAGAAAAAAGGAAAAAGAATTACCATTTACAGATACGTTAGATTCAGAAAATCCAAATACTATTGAAGAATTATCAGACATTGATAAAATTGAAGAAGATAAGGAATACTCTGAGCCTACAGAATTAGATAATATTGAAAATACGGAGAAATCATCTGAAGCTAAATTGGATGAACCTGCAGAATCTAGTGAAAAATCTAAAGAAAAGAAGAAAGAATAATTCGTTAATTTCAGGCAAACAGGTTCACATTATGCCAAAAACAGCATTAGATCGTCCTGTTTGCTTGGTAGTATAACTACGTGAAAATTACTAAAAAAGGATCCTGAGAAATTATAAGTTTCAAGAAGAGTAGAATTACTTAATTAGTGATCTTTGATTTTAAGAAAAAAAGAAAAAAGAATTATGCATTCTTTGGTAGATCTCCACACAATCCAGGGGTTGAGCCATCAGGATTACATTCAGGAGCAAATGCTTCTAATTCAGTAATTTTTCGGTTTCCATTACCTTGATCAGATAATTCAAATTTGATCCAAGATGTGTCATTGCTATCATCGGCATCAACAAAGCTCGATGCAGGATTCCATGTGTGTGTCAAGAAATATGTTCCATTTGGAAGATCTGTGATATCAATTTCATTACCTTCAACTGATTGGTGATATTGATCAACCCAACCTGATTGAATTCCTTGGAATCCAACTTCACACTCCCAATACCATTTAAGAGATGTAGCTGGACTTTCTCCATCGATTTGATATACATCAGAAATACAGAATCCAACTTTTACTGAAGTTGCTTGATTTCCATTTGGTAGTGATGCAATATCACCAGGAACATCATTTCCATTTTCGTCAGTTGCAACATGTCTTACAGAAAATTCTCCAACATCTGAAATATGCCAGTGATTATGAATATCATGAAACTCAAATTCACTTACAATTTCACGCCATACTGTTTGTGTAGGTTGTCTAAATATGCCATCTTCATTATACAGACTTTGGAATGCTTTAGTAGTTTCACCTTCAATTGGATCACTACCTAAAAAGTCTGGCTCAAATTCAAGAGCACCTGCACCTACATTACCAAAAACATTTGTGAATCTCAAAAATTCATTTTGTTGTTGATTATGAATTGCTAGATGTTTAGGAATACCAGGAGAAATATCTGGTAGAAGTGCATCAGAGGGTATAGATGTATTTCCATTTCCATTTCCATTTCCACCAGGAGCTGCTGTAACATCCAAAAGCATTGGTGTTGTAAACATGAATCCTATTGCTAATAGAACTGGAAAGATTGTCGCCTTACGAAAAATCTTTGTAGTGTATGTCATTGTTCATACCTTAAGAATTTACAGTTAATATACATGATCACAAAAAATGTTCAAACAAAAATTGTGTCACAACAAAATATTACAGTTAATTTTTAAAGAACAGAGTCTTTTGTTTTGAAAACTCGTTTAAAGTATTCTGAAGATTCTTTAGGTTCTTCTATATCATTTGTAATTCCAGCTAGATTCTTTGCTAGATTTTTTTTGTATCCTACTTGCATCTGTCTTTGAATTTGAATTCTCTGAGCCTGGGGGGAACCTGCTCCATGCATTGATTCAGTAAGATATCCAACAGCATTTCTACCCAAAGTCATATTTTCAATTAATCTTAAAATTCTCATTCTGTTTTCAACATCAACACCTTTTCTACCGGCAAGGTATTTTTTGAGTAATGGACCTGCTTCTGGATGTCTAAAGTCTTTTTCAGATGGAAGTGTAACTACTAAACCACCTGCAATATCTTGAGCTAATCTACTAATCTCATATGGGAATCTAGTAACATTATGTTTACAAACTTGTGCAAGCATATCATCATTAAGATAAACACCTGATTTCATCTTATGACCTTGATGAGAAGACGCAATACCTGCTGCAAATATTGTTTCATTAAGATGAGTCATCTCAATAATCTTATCTTTAATGTGTGAAACTTTAGGGACACCGTTATAGTCTGCAATTGTTGCTGCTGCTCCAATTAGAACATCACCTAGTCCTGTTTTACAAACATAACTTCGTCTGTGATAACATGTGAAACGTTCTACAAGCATTGATGCAAACTCGTATTCTCCATGCATGAAGACTTTATCCCATGGAATGAATACTCTATCTAAAATGATCAGTGCTTCTTGTCCACCAAATTTTGCATTACCATCATCAATATCACCTTCTTCCATACTTCGTGTATCACAAGATTGTCTACCGTAAATGTAAGTAACTCCTTTTGCATCGGCAGGAATTGCACCAACAATTGCCCAGTCCTTATCATTTTCTGTTAGTCTAATAGTTGGCATCAAGATTATCCAGTGAGAGTTTATACAACCAGTTTGATGTGCTTTAGCACCAGAAACGTAAACTCCTTTTTCATCAGTATCAACTATTCGTGTAAATAGATCAGGATCATCTTGTTCTGAAGGTCCTTTACTTCTATCTCCTTTAGGATCAGTCATAGCACCACCAATTACAAGATTCTCTTTTTGAACCATCTTTACAAATTCTAAGAATCTTTTATGGTAATCAGTTCCGTGTTTTTCGTCAATTTCAAAAGTTGTAGAATGTAAAGAGTTCAGTGCATCCATTCCAACACATCTTTGGAAACAAGTTCCAGTATTTTGTCCTAGTTTTCTTTGCATTTTATTTTGTAAAACCAAATCTTCTGCACTTTCAGCAATATGCAAGAATCGATTAACTTTCAATCCAGAAAGAGATGAGTCAGCTGATGCTAGTGCTTCTTCACGAACCGCTAAATCATAAGTTTCTGCAACTGCATTAATTGAAGGTCTAATAATTGGATGATCAACATAATTTTCTATTAATTCTCCAAAGAGGTAAATTTTGAGATCACGTCCTCTAAGGCTTTCAATATAATCTTCGCCACTCCTAATTGTCTTTAGGACATTAGCCATGTAACATAATCATTTTCATGGTGTATAAATATTCTAAATTTGTGCGTGTGAAAATTTACGAATAAACTGCGATCAGAGGCCTATTCTAACATCTAGAATTCTACAACCTTTGCCTTTTTCCATAACCAAGACAGGATTCATGTCTAATTCTTTAATCTCTTTAAAATCAGAGACTAGTTGAGATAGTCTTTGAATACATTCAGAGAGTTTTGCAATATCTGATGGTTTTTCACCTCTAACACCTTGAAGGAGTTTTTGAGTTTTAATTGATGCAATCATATCATCAGCTTCTTTGTCAGTAACTGGAGCAAGTTTGAATGTTACGTCTTTGAGAACTTCAACATAGATTCCACCCATGCCAAGCATAATCACTGGACCAAATCCAGGTTCTAGTTTAGAACCAATGATCAATTCTTTACCGCCTTTAACCATCTCTACAATCAAAACACCTTTAATCTCAGCTTTCTTGTTGTATTTTTTTGCATTCTTTACAATAGTTTTGAAAGCATCTTTAATCTCAGCATCATTTGTTAAATTGACTTTAACACCACCTGCATCAGATTTATGAATAATTTGAGGAGATGCAATTTTCATTACAACAGGATAGCCAATCTTTTTTGCAATCTTTATTGCTTCTGCTTCATTTTTAGCAAGTGCACTTTTAGGAAGTGGCAAACCATACGCTTTGAGAACTTCTTGGCCTTCCTCTTCTAAGAGATTTGGTCTTTTTTCTTTTTTAACTTTATCAAATATTTTTTTGGCTTTAGTTTTGTTTACTTTGAATTTTGTTATTTTACCAGGAGAGGATTTTACCCAATTAGAAAATCTAATCATGGCAGCAAGAGTTCTGATTGCACCTTCTGCATATGTATAATATGGAACATTTCCAGCAGCTAAAATTTCTCTATTAGTTATTCCTTCATCTAACCCCATCAAACTTGCAAGCATGGTTTTCTTGTATTTTTTGGACATGGCAACAATAACTTCTGCAAGTTTATCATAATCTAATGTTCCTGAAGGAGTACACATTGAGATAACAGAACCAACTTTTGGATGCTTTAAGACACGATCCAAAACATTATGGAATCTATTGAAATCAGCATCACCAACAATATCTACAGGGTTTCTTGAACTTCCCCAAGGTGGAATTACTTGATCAATGTTTTTTCTTACACTTGTAATATCTGCCATCTTGATTTTGGCTTTTGAGCATGCATCTGTAGAAATAATTGCAGGACCACCAGCATTAGAAACAATTACTAAATCACCTTTAGATGGCAAAGGTTGTTTTGAAAATGCTGTTGCATAATCAAAGAGTTCTTCCATAGTATCAACTCTGATTGCACCAGATTGTTTTAGTAATGCATCATAGATTTCATCAGAACCCATCAAGGCTCCAGTATGAGACATGGCAGCTTTTGCACCTTCAGGACTACGTCCAGATTTGAGAACAAGAACAGGTTTTTTGAGTTTTTTAGTAATATTTTTACAAACTTTAAGAAACTCCTGACCATTACCCATATCTTCAAGATACATGACGATAACTTCTGTTTGTTTGTGATTTGCAAGAATTTTTAGAACATCAACTTCGCTCATTGCAGCTTTATTTCCAAGACTCACAACTGCAGAAAATCCAATTCCTTGTGCACTAGCATCTTCAACTAATGCAGCACAAATGGCACCACTTTGTGATACAAGTGCAATTTTTCCTGATTTTGGTGTAATTTTTAGAAAAGTAGAATTCATCATTGTCTTTGGATCAAGATTCATGACGCCAAGACAATTAGGTCCAATAACCTGAATGTTGTATTTTTTAGCAATGTCTTTGATTTGTTGTTCACGTTTTGCTCCTTCTTCATCAACTTCTTTGAATCCAGCTGTGATGATAATTACGCCTTTGATTTTTTTCTTACCACATTCTTCTAACACCGGTGCAACCAATGTATTTTTGATAACAATTACTGCAAGATCAATTGATTTTGGAACATCTAAAACACTCTTGTATGCTTTTTTGTAAAATACTGTTTCTCTTGAAGGGCTAATTGGATAGACTGTTCCTTTAAAACCATTCATGATATTTGATGTAATAGTAGCACCAACACTTCCTCGTTTGTCAGATGCACCAATTACTGCAATTGATTTTGGAGATAAAACGACAGATTCTGTCATGTAACGATGATCAAAAGATTTTGTATAATAAAGTTATTCATAGAAATTTCTGATCTCTAGAATTTAGCTTCCCAGCATCTTTCCTGCCAAGTTCTCTTTTCGAGGGACCCAGATAATTGACAAATTAGAAAATTTTCCAATCATTTCCCAAGCTTCTCTTGCCAGATTACGTAGTTGTTCGTTATTTATTGCAAATTCATGATTAAGTTGGTTTACAGTATTTTTTGAATCACTGTAAATTGTAACTTCTTCATCGCTATCAACAAACTTGTTTAATGCAGAAATTATTGCCAAATATTCAGCCTGATTATTTGTGATTTCAGGTTTTTTTTCGTAAAATGATTCTCCGGTTTCTTTTACAAAAAAACCATATCCACCACTAGAACCTCCTGAACCATCAACATAAACACTAATGCTCATCTTTGTACAACCTCGTTATCTTGACACTTAGATTTACTACTATCATGTAAACGATTGTAGACAATCCTTGTGATACAATTGATGCTAAATATGGATCATAGTTTAGAACAAGGAAATAATATTGCAATAACCATCTAACTATAGTATAAACAATTTCTCCAATTCCAAGTGAAGTAACTAATTTTTTTAGATCATGTTTTAGTTTCTTTGTATCGGTTTTTCCGGATTTTAAGCGATATTTTTTACGATTATCAAGATAGAACAGTCCACTAAAAACAGAAAAGTAAATGACATAATCAGCAATAGTAGTATAAGTTGTGTTTAGATAGTCAGCTTGATCAGCTAAAATTTGTGCTATAATTGCGGAAATTATTATTGATGCAGCAAATGCAATTAGAATATTTTTGTTAAGTTTCAAATATTCTTGCAACATATATTTTAGCAGATTTTGTTACAATTAAACTAAGATTAATCCAAAGTGATTTTTAAGAAGATTATTAATCCCACTAACTCTGCAACTCCAACTCCTAACATGTAAGGAAATATTTCATTAGAGAAAATATGTTCCATTGAGAAATAAGCCATTGAGCCAACTACATTATGTAAAAACAACATAGCTGCAACAACAATCATTCCTAGTGGTAGTTGAGCTCTTGTTTTTCCATACATGTTTCCAAATATCGCAATCAAAATTCCCAATATTCCCATATTGATAATTGAGACAATTGACAAAATCAGAGAGGTGGGCTCCATTTAGAGAAAAACACCTCTTGAGCTTTTATTTACTTTTGTCCAATTTTTCTTCAATTTCTTCAAATGTCTCCATATTTACTTCAAGAAAGGTAGAAATGAAAAATATGATACCATATTTTTCACCTGTTTTTGTTATCAAGTTATTTTTTTCAAGAACTTTAATGTGATGTTGAATTGCTTTGTAGTCAAGACCCAATTCTTTTGCTAATTGATTAGTGTTTAACGGATTTTCTTTTAATTTTGAAATAATTTTTAATCTATTCAGTCCTCCTCGAGAACCAGCAAAAATGAACCAGAGTAATCTTTTTGCATCAGGATCATTTGCCATACGAATGCAAATCTTCTCGCCTACTACTAAAAGGTATTTTGTGTCAATATAATGAAAGTATAAAAAACATGATTTACCAAAAATAGCTGAAATAAAAAATGATGTTAAATTATGATGCGCCTCTATACAGACCACCTTCAGAAGCAAGATCATTAATTTTTCAAGTTACGTTAGGTTGTTCATTTAACGAATGTTCTTTTTGTGATATGTATAGATCAAAAGAATATTCAGAAAGACCATGGGATGAAGTAAAATCAGAAATTGACATGATGGCAAAATATTTGCCTGATACTAGAAGAGTTTTTCTTGCAGATGGAGATGCATTAAATCTTGATTCTGAATATATGATTAAAATTGTAAAATACATTAGAGAAAAATTTTCAAAGATTGAAAGAATTTCTTGTTATGCAATGCCTATGAACATTCTCAAGAAAACTTCTGAAGAATTGAAAAAAATGAATGAAGCGGGTCTGGACATGTTTTATTTAGGAATTGAAAGTGGTTCAGATATAGTTTTAAAAAAAGTGACAAAAGGAGCAATTGGAAAAACTATCATTAAATCAGTTAACAAAGCAAAAGATGCAGGTTATGTAATGTCATGTATGGTGATTTTGGGTTTGGGTGGTAGAAAATATTCGAAAGAACATATCAAAGGTACTGCTGAAGTGATTAGTGCTTGTTCTCCAAATTATGTAGGTGCATTAACTCTTTATTTAGAAAACGGAATTAAACAAGAATTTCTTGACAAATATGAAGGAGAATTTGTGAGAATCGATGATGATGAATCATTAGAAGAATTACAAAGTTTAATTCAACAAATTGAAACAAAAGATGAGATTGTATTTAGAGCAAATCATGGCTCAAATGCATATACCATCAAAGGTACTTTCCCTCAAGACAAACAAGAAATGTTAGACAAGATAGAATGGATGAAGCAACATCCAGAGATTATACGTCCTCAAGGATTAAGAGGATTCTAGACAAAATTTTCTTGATTCAGATATACTACTTTGAATATATTTACTGAATAATCCCCATCAAAGATTTTCTTGGTATTTCCATTTTCAGAGTGTAAAACTCTGAATTTGTATTCATATTTTCCATCTTCACTCACATCAGTCTGAGCAAAATGAACAGCATCATTATTTTGAAAAATCTGAATTATTACTGGATATCCTTCAACATGGTTTGCAATTTTTCCTTCTACAAATCCCCAAGGCAAAGTATTATCTTCAGATGCATGAAAAAGAATAGTTGACTTTTCAAGACCTATCATTCCATATAATGGAAGGATTTCCGTTTGAGCTTCGTGTGTATGACCATTAATCATTATTTGGCCTGAATGAGGATGTGCAAAAGCAGAATCAATAGAAAATGACAGAAATATTGCCATAGCAAAAATGCTTGAAAATAGAATAATATTGTTCATATCAAAAACTCACTAGAGGTCAATTTAAGATTTTAACTTTACAAATTATCAATTACAGGTTTAAGATTATCAGGTAATTCAGGCAATTCTGTATGACTCTCATTATTTTGGAGAATTTCAGGACCTATACGCCTGACTCTTTGAGTTCCAATTAGAGTATCAATATTTCGTTGAATGTCTTTTTCAGAAAGGATAGTTTTTAGTTTTTCAAATAAAGTTGCCTCATCCTCATATTTTTTGATCCCATATTGAATCAAGATTATTTTTTCTTCAGAAGAAAATTCTGACATAATAGTTCCAAGGCGTTTAAGGCTAAAAATCTTTGATTATGAAAATATAGTTAAAATACGATGAATCTCAAAATACCTTGTTTGGTAAGCAAATTACAATTAATTCAAAATGTTTTAGGCATGAAAAGATATGCTTCAATTGCCATAATTAGTGGTACAGGACTAGGGATAATCTATTATTTTTTAACAATGTCAATGCTTCCATCCCATTTTAGTGTAGAAGTAGAAATATCTCCAACATACATTATAACATCAATTGCATTAACAGTTGTAATATCAGCATTAGCTGGAATCAATTTTGCTATGATGGCATTTAAGATGAAAAGAATGAAGATGATGAATTCAGTGAAAGCAAATTCATCAGCAGTTTTAGGTGGAGCATTTGCAGCATTTACACCAGGATGTCCTGCATGTACTGCACCACTTGCAGTAATTTTAGGTGCAATTGGAGGATTATCTTTATTTCCAATGCAAGGATTGGAATTAAAATTTGTATCAGTAGTAGTATTGATTTTTTCTATTTATTGGATTGCAAGAGGATTACAAAGTAAGAACTGTTGTAAAATAGGATAAATTATTTTTCATCTTGATTTTCATAGTATAGTCGAATAACTTCATCAACTACAGTATTAGTATCATCATCTTTTTCAGAACTCACAAGAAGCAGATGATCATCACCAAGATAAAATGAGAATCGTTTAACCTTGTCATATTCACCAAGAGTATAGATGGTTTTTCCAAGCCATTTTGACATATCTTTGCGTGCTTTCCAATCTAATATTGATAGATTCACCAATTCTTTTTCTGCATGATCTGAAAGCAAGTTTTTTACGCCTTCGCGCATACCTCCACCAACACGGACTGCCCATTCATCATACACTGTAGCAAATCTAATTTTGGGATCAGCATCTAAAATCTGAGAACAAAATTTTTCATAATCCATTACTGATCTATAAAATAGGAATTATTAAAGTAAAAGAATCAAATCAGGCATATTTTTCAAAAAAAATGTAAAAATAAATATTTTAAAGTTTAGAAAATCTTTATCATCTAGAAAGTTTTCTAACAATTATGGAAATTCAAGACGCTGTTGAAAAAATTTTGAAAGTCAGTCCTTCTGTAAGAGTAGTGAGTGTCTGTGATCTTAATGGCAAATTGCTATTCTCAGCACGTTCTAAGAAGGTGAATCTTTTGGTGTCAAAGAAACAAAGTATGGCATCATTAAAGGCTGCAGCAAAAGATTGGAAGCAACGAAAGAAACTGATGAGAACTCTAGGGCCATGCAAATATGTTGTTGCAGAATATGATAAAGTCAAGAGACTGGTTGTTCCTGCAGGAAAAAACCATATTCTGTATATTACCACAACTGCTTCTCTAGATCATAACAAAGTTGTTAGAAAAGTACGTTCTTTCAAATAGCTTACAATCAAAAAATTTTTTTCATTAATTTATTATTGAAAACGGTTGATAAAACCATCTAGGGAATGTACATTCACTAATTGTTGGTATTGGTTATCAGAGTTTTCTTTTTCCAGTTCCCCGTCCAGAACTTACCCACATACCTTTAGTGGATTTGACGGGTGTGCTTTCAATATCACCGAACTTAATTTTGCCAGTTCCACGACCTACAGTGATATATTTGTCTGAAGATGCTTTTTTTCTTGCATCTTGAAGTTTTTTGAAATCATTTCCTGCCCAAGCTGAATCCTTGTCATCGACTTCAATAACTCTTGTACCTCTACCAGTTCGAATTCTTCTTTTTACCAAATGAATCACATATTGATATCAATTATCATTAATAAGATTTTGAAAAACATGGGCCCACGGGGATTTGAACCCCGGATCTTCGCCGTGTAAGGGCGACGTCATAACCGACCTGGACTATGAGCCCAGAAACCAACGTAGTTAAAAACCATTTAAACTTTGAGAAAGGTCAGAATCTAAAAATTTGATAAAAAAATAGCAATTTCATGGTTCTTGTAAATTTTTTTTCCAGTCCAATTGGATTAGGTCACGTAACAAGAGATATTGCAATTAAGAACAACTTACATAATATTACAACAAATTTTGTTACAGGTAGTGGAGCTACAAAAATTCTAAAAAAATTAGAGATTCAAGTGAATGATGTATACAATCCACCTTCATTTATTGTTGAAAATGGCACACTGAAAAATCCTGCGAAATGGCTTTGGAAGTACTATCAATATTACAAAGATTGTAAAAATATTTCACAGCAAATTTTACGAAAGGATAATCCAAGAGTAGTGATTAGTGATGAAGATTTTGCATCACTATCAGTATCTCAAGAGATGAAAATTCCAACTGTTTTAATTACTGATATTTTAGAGACACATTTTACAAAAGGTCTGGCTTCATTTATTGAAAAAAAGATGAATAAATCAATGTTTGAAATTATAAAGAAATGTGAAGTTGTGATATTACCAGAAATTGGAGATTCAGAAAACAATATTCAAAGAGTAGGACCAATAGTACGACAAACAAATCATACTAGAGAGCAATTACGAGAAAAATTTTTGTTTGATAAAAAAACTATCGTTATTTCAATTGGAGGAACTGATGCAGGTTATTTTCTAATTGAAAAAGCATTAGATGCAATTAAGAAAGTAAATCAAGATATTCAAATTGTACTAGTATCAGGACCATCAGTTCATAAAAAATACGATAACGTAAAAAATTTGGGATTCGTAGAAAATTTACATGAGATAATTTATGCAGCTGATGTTTTAATTTCGCTTGCAGGAAAATCGACAATAGATGAGGCTAATGCGTATGGAACACCTGCAATATTCATTCCAATTAAAGGTCATTTTGAACAAGAAGACAATGCTAAAGAGCAGGGGTTTGTTTTTGAAGATATAGAAAGGCTTGACAAATTAATCATATCCAAATTGGAAGAAAAAAGAAACCAAATCAATACTGAAGGTGCAAAGAAGGCTGCCAAAATTATTCAAAGCTTAATAGATAACTATTGATTTTTGTTAGAGTACCATGACAAAATTAGTAGTAGCAAAGTTTGGAGGAAGTGCAATAGGTCCAGATGGAGCATCTATTCCAGAAATAATTCAAAGAATTACTAATTTAAAGAAATACTCCAAAGTAATTGCAGTTTTTTCGGCTCCCTTAACAATGGATAATGGGAAAAAACGTTCACTTACAGATGTAATGTTAGAGCAAGGTAGAAATGCTGAAAATGGGATTTCACCATCATTAGATATTATCAAATCAACATATGAAAAAATTTTGGAATTAGTTGATGCGGAAAACAAAGGAAAATGCAAAGAGGTGATTGAACAAAATCTTGAAAAGGCTAAAAAAGCATTAGATGAGGCATTTGAGAATAAAGAATTCGTTGATGAAGTACGTTCACGTGCGTTGGCATTCTCAGGAGAGATATTAATGTCACATGTAATGAACTACATTTTACGAAGTAACAACATCAAAACCGAGACGGTTGACTTTGAGGATTGGCCGATAATCACAGATAACAACATAGAATCAACAAATTTTCTCACATCAGAATCTCGCTCAAAAATGGATAAAGCCGCAGAATTACTTGAACAAAACGAAGTAGTCACCATAGGAGGATTCATTGGAAAAACAGTTGACAATATCACAACTACGTATGAGCGTGGAGGTTCTGATCGTACTGCTGCAGATCTAGGAATTTTATTTCATAAAAAATATGAAACCAGTGTTGATTTTGAGAAAGATAGTGCAGTAGTTTCAGCTGATCCAAAAATAATAGAATCAGGATTAAGAGAAGTTCATCAATTATCATATAATGAAGCAAGACTTGCAGGAATGTTCGGAATGAAGATTTTAGATCCAATTGCCATTAAAGAAATTGTTGAAAACGGGGTAGATATGCCAATTACAATCACAAATATGAAAAATCCAGACAAAGTCACCACAATAAAGAGGGTATTACATGAACAAAAAGGACATCCTATCAAAATTGTTACAGGAAAGGAAAATTGTGCAATTTTTAGAATAGAAACAACATCAATACAGAAATTATTGACATCATTGGAGAAAGACAAACGTTACAGTGAATTTGTTATTCTATCTCCATTTACTAAAGATGGAATAGAATTTTCAAGAATATTGTTTTTGGACGGAGATTATGTAAAGAGAAATGAAAAATACTTGCTAGGGTTTGATTCTCTTGCAACAATAACATACAACAGAGGAGTTATCACGTTAATTGGAGATGAAATGTGGAGAGTTCAACAAGTTGCATCTAGAACAAGTGCAAAGATTGGTGAAGCAGGATTAAACATTTTGAATATGGATGCACAAGAAGAAACTTCAAGAATAATTATTGTTGTAGAAGATACAAAAGACAACATTAGAAAAGCAATCATTGCAATACACCAAGAAATTTCAGAAATTAATTTTATTTAGTGAAAGTGTGGCGCACGGGTTTTTACACCAGTAGCGCCATCAAGGGTTTGTTCTTGGACCATTATCTAGATTCAGTCCGGCGTTACCCTAAACACGCGATACTATACTTTACATTTGCTACTATTTAGAGCTGATCTATATAGATCAGATTACATACGCTCAGCAAAATACCATAAAATTATTCCAATTCCAAGAATTCCATACCACTTGAAATTTTTCTTATTTGTAAAAATTGTCGGCGAGCCTAACTGTTCATCACGGTAAGTAGTTTGGCGAATTTTTCTCATTTCAAAAGCCTGGCCAACTAACCCAATAACCAGGAGTGCAATTGCAATATACCCCAAAGTCCACTCCATAATACAATTTCATTCTAGTCAGATATGTAGTTTCATGTTAAGAATAGTATCAAAAAATAATTCTTTAAATTAGCATAGTTTTTTTCCTCTCCTATGAAAGAAGTTGGAAAAATATGGATGAACGGGAAATTAGTGCCATTCAAAGATGCCAAAGTGCATGTTCTAACTCACGCATTACATTATTCTACATCAATCTTTGAAGGAATCAGATGTTACAATACACCAAATGGTTCTGCCATTTTTAGACTTCCAGAACACGTAGACAGATTCTTCAAATCAGCAAAATTGTATTCTATGAAAATGCAGTTTTCCAAAAAAGAAATTTCTGACGGAATTATCAAGACAGTAAAAGCAAGTGGACTAAAAGAGTGTTACATTAGACCATTAGCCTATTATGGATATGGAACAATGGGTTTAACCCCAACACAAAACAAAGTAGACGCTTCTATTTCATGTTGGGAATGGAAAATGGGAGAATCAAAAGCAGGAAAGTTCTCAGGAGCAAAATGCAAAGTGTCTAGTTGGATAAAAATTGATTCTAGATCTCAACCAACACAAGCAAAAGCAGCATCAAACTATGCAAATGCAGCTTTAGCAAGAATGGAGGCATTAGAAAATGGATATGATGAAGCCATCATGTTAAATTGGCACGGAAAAGTTGCCGAAGGCAGTGCTGAAAATATCTTTGTCGTAAAAGACGATATTATCCAAACACCTCCATTATCAGCAGGAGGACTAGAAGGAATTACAAGAGATAGTGTCATCCAGATCATTGAAGAGAATGGCGGATTTGTTATTGAACGAGACCTAGAAAGAGATGATCTTTATGCTGCAGACGAAATATTCATGACAGGTACTGCTGCTGAAGTAAAATCTGTAACACAAATTGACAAAGTAAAAATCGGTAATGGAAAAATGGGCAACATTACTAAAGCACTACAAAAATCATTTACGGATGTAGTAATGGGCAAAGATGAAAGATTCTTGCCTTGGTTAACATACATCTAAGATTCCACGAAGTTTTTTACCCACAAAAATTCATAGAAATTATGGATTCATGTGCAACTGGAGATACACAAGAAATCTGTTGGTTTTGTAGAAAGGGCAGACATGAAGATTGTATGAAAGAGATTCCAACTCAAGGAAAATCAGATGGTCCACATGACTGTACATTTGATACAAAACTTATTCCATGCAAATGTAACCACTAACATTAGTATCAAATACAGCTATACCTCAAAAAAATTCATGAATTATAATGAAGAATTTTGGAAAAAATACGCAGATGAAAATGAGTCAAGATATAATGAAGAATTTGCAAAATTTACAAAAGATCTTGCAATATCATTACGATGTTCAAGTGTTTTAGAAATTGGGTGTGGGACAGGAATTGATTTAAGGTTATTTCCAGACACCTTTCAAATTCATGGGGTTGATCTTAATGAATATGCACTAGGTATTGCAAAAGAAAAATTTTCAATAGCTAATTTCAAAAAAGGAAGTATTACAGATTTACCATTTGAGGATTCATCAATAGATTTTGTTTTTACTCATGGGTTATTGAATTACTTAGATGACGATACGTTAGAAAAAGGTATTTCAGAAATGCACAGAGTGTCAGGAAAGTATGTTATGAATTGTGAGACATATAATAACATAGAAGAAAAAATTGATGAAAATCAGACATCTCGAAATATGGTTAAACGTTGGATGGATTACAAGGTAAGAATTGTAAGTGATGTAGACATGCACGAAGATATCGAACCTGAGAAAAAACGATTTGTTTTATTAAAAAAGCTCTAGTTAGGAAGTTTCAATTTTTGCTTCTTGAGGGAGGAGTTTTGGCATCTCTATAGTAAATGTAGTTGGATTATTCTTAACAGAGATAATTCCTTTATGTTGTTCAACAATGTTTTTACAACTTGCTAAACCTAAACCAGTACCTTTTTGTTTAGTGGTAAAAAGAGGTTCAAAGATTTTGTTTATAACAGATTCGGGAATTCCATCACCAGAGTCAGAGAATTCCAATATGACATTGTCTTTCTTTTCGCTTACATTTATGGTAATTTTTCCACCACTATCAGGCATTGCTTGAATTGAATTTATTATGAGATTAATAAAAACTGCATCAATTTTTACAGGATCACAGTTGATGATTGCATCTTTATCAGATATGTTAATTTCAACATTGGATGGTACATTAATTTTTTCTATAGAGGTTTTTAGAAGTTCATGAACTGAAATATTTGATAATTTTAGAGGAGAGTTCCTAACATATCCCAGGACATCGTCTACTTGGTGAGAAATTCTAGTGATACTTTTATCAATTAAATCAATTCGTTTTAGGATATCAGGATCAGAGATTTTTTTATCTAGGGGTTGTTGATTTAACAAATCAACAGACATTTTCATTACAGATAATGGGTTTCTAAGATCATGTGCAAGACGTCCAGACAGTTCACCAATTGCAGATAGACGTTCTTGTTTTAGTAATTCATGTGTTTTTTCCTCAACAAGATTTTCTAGATTGGTTTTTTGTTCCTGAAGTTCCTCAGTACGCATCTGAACAAGTTTTGTAAGATTTTTGTTCAAAGTTAACACAATTGCTGCAAAAACAGCCAACATAGCAACAACACCAAGCATAATATTTTGAAAAGTAATTTGTTCATCAGTTTCTATGAAAATAGAATGAACAATAGAAATTCCAACTACCATAGTAATTATAGATAATGTTAATGGAATTCCAAATTTACTAATTGTTTCAAATTGTACTTTTTCTGAAAAGAACATAGCTTGTTGTTCAGAGGTTGGCATCTGTGAAATCTTATAGCGAATATAAAATGCAAAAATTAGTAGAACGTAAGTATACAACCAAAACAGATCAACAGGATGTCCATCAAAATATGTTCCATCAAGTTCTGCAAATAGGAAAAATGTATCTGCTATTCCATATATTATAAATCCAAATAAAATTAACATCCAAGAAAAGTTTGCACCTTTCTTTGCGAGATACATAATTCCAACAATTGCAGGAATAACTTGGATTGAACCCAGTATAGGATATGCAAGAGCAATCAATGTAGGGAATGCATCTTCTCCCAACATGTCATCATATGCTGCGGTTACAGACGGAAACAAAAATGAAATAGATAACCCAATTGCAAATAACCAAACATTTCTACTGACATTTTTAAGAACAGGCTTTAAGGAAATAAACAGAAATGCCGTCATTAATGGATATGCTGCAATGTAAAAAATGTCAGCTTCAGATGGGAACGGACTACCATCCCAAAAATGGTCATACATTATCCAAATTAATTCAGCAATAAACCAAGACACTGAACCTATAGAAAATAGAAAAAATGCATTTGATTGATAATGTTTTTGTTTGTATAATTTTATTGTAAGCATTAAAGCAAAACCAGTTAAAACTGCAACTGAACCAAGATATGCAGGAGCAGAAATCCAAGCAAACTGATCATCATCAGCAAACGGTCTTATTTGATATATCAAAGTAATAGAAACTAACACCAGAATTAATACTGTCAAAATAGACTTTGTGTCTATAAAATCTTTTTTTGAGAGAGAGCTATTTGTACTCAAATCACATCAGTATGATATTATATTATATTCAAACATATATGAACATATCAACATACTAAGTGATGAAAAAATTTGAAATTGATAAATACTTTATAAGAAGCTATGAACATAATAACAATTATGAGGAAGGTTGTTTTAGTTGTTGAAGACGACAATGATCTTCTAATGATTTACAAAGAGATTTTGGAGTTGAATAAATTTGAGGTACACACTGCAGAAAATGGGCAAGAAGGGGTAGAAAAATTCAAAGAGATACAACCATCTCTTGTGATAATGGATGGAGACATGCCAGTATTGGATGGATATGAGGCTTTTAATCAAATTAAAAAATTAGACAATAATGCAAATGTTGTAATAGTTACTGGAATGGCAGAATATGAAAAAAAGAATCAAGATGCAATTAAAAAAGGACTAATCAAAGTTATTACAAAACCATTGGGAATAGACCAGCTTGTTGATTTGGCACAAAAATATTCTGAAATCAAATTAGAAAAATAATTTTAATTTAGAATTGAAAAGCGGGTCTAGAGGGATTCGAACCCACGACAGCAGGATTAAGAGTCCTGCGCGCTACCTGGCTGCGCCATAGACCCACCAGAAATACTAAGCCTAGAGTTGTTATTAATCTTAAGATTGTAAAATAAAGGAAAATTATGTTTTATGCTTTAGCTTCAATTTCATTGTATTTTTCAATGATTGCAGTTAGTGCAGTTGAAACTGGAACATCATTCATCTTTTTCTTTTCGGCAAGAAGTTTTTGGTATGCTTCTAGTGTGATGTATACTGGAATTGAACCATTTCCTTCTAACAAACCTCTAACGTTGTAAAGGGCAGTTTCCATTCCTCTCTCAGCAGATTTTGCAAATTTTGCTTTATCCATAATGGCTCCTAATGGACCAAATGGCATGTCATAATCTACTGACATTGTAACTCTTGTGAGGTTATTTCCTAATGATTTGAATTCATTAGTGATTTGCCATTTTTTGAATGGACCTTCAATTTGTTTTGCAGTGATTTTCTCATTTCTAACAAATTCGGTTGTCTCACAATCCCACTCTAAACGTTTACCGCTAAAGTCACCGATAATTCTAAAGGTTGTACCTACACCCATGCCTTCCTTGATATCCATAGGAACGACGGTCATACCTACTGCATCAGTTTTGATTTGATCAGAAACATGTTCTGGTCTTGCAAAGTAAGTAAAGACATTCTCAACAGGTGTTTTAATATCGATTGATTTTGTTACGAGGGTCAACGATTCAATGTCTTGCCAATAAGGATTTAAAGGTTTTGAAGATTTCCGAAGAGAATCTGGTTACAATATATTCATCCAATTCCAATATTTTTCCATATGACAAAAAAGCGATCAGTTTTGATTTTATCTTTTTTGATCCTTTTCTCAATTCCAGGACTTGGTGATGCGTTTGCCCATTCCATGTTCAATTCTGCTGAGCAGCATAATGGAGGATACAGAGTCCAAGTTGCAACAGCTCCTGAATTTCCACAAATGGACGAGCCATCTCAATTTTTGATTAAAGTTACTGAAGGATTTGACTATGAAGATGTTGATGGGTTTACAATGGGGATGAAGATATTTTATAACGACAAGCAAGTAGATACTATTCCACCTACTGTAATAGAAGGATCTCACTGGGATTTTGATTATGTTTGGAGAAATTCAGGAAATCATATTGTAGAAATATACTTGTATGATGCTCCAGAAAATCCCGAACCACTCTCCTTCAAGTTTAACATGGGTACTCAGAGCCCATTTGGACAAATTTTCATCATAGCAATTACTATAGGGGCATTATCAATGACAGGGGTGTTTTTGTATATCTATATACCAAAAATTTTCAAAAAATCTAGGCCTTAGTCTCTAAAGATTTTCTTGAAATTCTAAATGCAAATAAGGTAGTTAGTAACACCATGGAGAATAACAATATTCCAATTCCCAAGTGAATTGCAACTAAAACCGCATGAAGTTTTGTATCAATTACTAAAGCACCAAGTGTAATTTGTGTAATAACAAATATCGTTGCAAGGGTACTTGTAATTTTGATTTTGGTGTCAGCTCGTTTGTTAAGAAAGCTTGCAACCATAGTTGCAATAACCAAAGTACCAGTAGTAGCAGCTGCTAATCTATGAATCCATTCAATAAGATATTCTTCAGATGGCATTATACCATTTGGACATAATGGCCATTCAGGACATGTTAATCCCAACCCGGCTGCTGAAATATACCCACCTAAGAACATAAGTGAATACAACACAATCATTGTTGCTAATGCAAGATACTGTATTGCCAAAATTATTCTACTATGAAATTGCCTACCATGCCTTGTAATGCATGTCCAGGAACAGTACAGATGTAATAGTAACTACCAGGTGCACCAGCAGTAAATGTAGTACTTCCACTTTCACCAGGTTTTAGAGGATTAGATGCTGCTGCAATTTCAGAGTCCCAAAGAATATTGTTAAAGTCTTCAGGATTTGCAACTACACCAAATGCATGGAAGGATTTACCATTATTTGCAGAAGTAATAGTAATTTCATCACCAGAGTTTACACGAATTTCAGGGTTATTACCATCTTCTCCAGGTAATGCATTAAATGCTAATGTTCTAAAATCATCAGATTCTACAAAGTCCAAAGTAAAGTCATGAGATACTCCTGTTGGGGCTGCTGCAACACCAGAACTACCACCTTGTGCTGGACCTACAATGATTTCACCAACCATTCCTTGTTCTCTGTGACCAGGAACTGTACAAATGTAATAGTAAGTTCCTTCTTCACCTGCGACAAATTCTGAAGTTCCACCTTCACCTGCTTTTAGAGGATTAGATGCAGATGCAACTTCACTACCAGGAATAATTCCACCAAATCCTTCAGCGTCTTTAGTAACACCAAAAGAGTGGAATGATTTTCCATCATTGACTACGTTAAAGATTACTTTATCACCAACACTCATTTCGATTGTTGGGTTGACTCCAGGTTCATCAATTAATGCATTAAACGTCAAAGACCTAAAGTCAGCTGATTCAAGAAATGAAAGATCTTGTGTGATTGTCTTTCCAGTTTGAGTTGCTGGTGCGGCATGATCATCACCGCCTGCCATCATTGCAACAACTGGGGCGGGTTCTGAAATCCAATAATCCCAAAGCGAAAAGAAGATTGCTCCACCTACAATACAAATTCCTAACATAATTGCCATCATTTTTCCAGTTCTTGCTGGAGTGGTTCTGTAAACTGTTTGTGTATCGTGACTCATTTCATAATCTCCTAATGTGATGGATTCTTTGCCTCAAATGGATAATAGTATTTGCCTCCAACACCAAATGGATCCTCTGTGTTTGCAGGCTCTCCTTTTCCAGCGCTGTAAATCATGTTAACTAAGAAGATTACCATACTGACACCGATAATCATTGCACCAACTGATGCAATTTGGTTCATTGCAATCCATTCGGGGATTGGTGGATAGTCAAAGATTCTTCTTGGCATTCCGTACAATCCAAGTACGTGTTGAGTGAAGAATACCAGAATGGTTCCTATGAATGATAAAATAAAGTGAATCTTACCCATTGTTTCATTGTACATTCTTCCTGTAACGTATGGATACATGTAGTAAAGATAACCAATTGAACCAAATGCAATGGTTCCCATCACAAAGAGATGGAAGTGTCCAACGACCCAGTAAGTATCATGAGTTGTAAAGTCTAACGGCATAGCTGCATTTGCAACACCACCTGCTCCTGCTGAGAAGAATAATGCAATTCCACCAACAGCCCACATCATTGGGGTTGCAAACTTGATTCTACCATTCCACATTGTTGCAATAAAGTTATAGACATGCATTGCAGATGCTGGAACTGCTGCAAGAGTTCCTACCATGAATACCGTCTTTTCTGTAAAGGACATTCCAGTTGCATACATGTGGTGAGCCCATGATGAGAAACCGACAATAGATAATAGTACAAATGCAAAGATACCAGAATTGAAACTGTAAATTGGTTTTCTTGAGAATCTTGGAATAATTTCATACATCATACCAATAGCTGGAATGACAAGAACATACACTTCAGGATGGAATGTAAACCAGAACAAGTGTGCATATGCAATTGGATCTCCTCCCATTGCAGGATTAAAAAATCCAGTTACACCAAGTCTGTCAGTTAAGAGCATCAATAATGCTGCTGCAAATGTTGGAATTGCAACAAGGATGATTAATGATGATGACAAGAATGACCAAGCCAATAATGGGACTTGGCCAATTGACATGTCAGGATGTTTACATTTGAGAATTGTTACAACAAAGTTGATTGCACCAAGAACAGAAGATACACCTAAAATCTTTAGACCAAATATCCACATGTCAGCAGCTGGACCTGGGGCGCTGATAATAGAATATGGAGGTGTTGCATACCAAGTAAAATCTGCAAAGCCTAACCAGATAAGAGCTCCAGAAGGAGGAATCATCCAGAATGCAATTGCATTAAGTTTTGGATAAGCCATGTCTTTGTATCTGACCATAATTGGAACAAAGTAGTTACCAACAGCAGATGCAAATGGTATGATGAATAAGAAGATCAAAGTAGTTCCGTGAACTGTAAAGATTCTGTTAAAGGTCATTGCATCACCAATAATTTGTGCTCCTGGCAAGAACAATTCAGCTCTAATTGCAAGTGCTAATGCACCACCTAAGAATAAGAATCCTAGAGACATGATAAGATAAAGTAAACCAACATCAGTGTGATGTGTTGAGAACATTATTTGCCAAATTGGACGTGGTTTTTGTAATTCCAGAACCATTAGTTAATTCCCTCCAGTGATTCTGATAAAAGCGTTATCAAGAGTGAGGTTCCTCCACAATTAATGTTCCACGCATGTTATAGTGAATTAATCCACAGTATTCTCTACATTGAATATCATGTTCTCCAACATCAGTAGGTGCAAACCAAACAGTATTGACTCTACCCGGAATTGCATCCATCAAAACAACATAATCATGAATGTTAAAAGAGTGATTTACATCAGTTGAATGGATTTCAAATTTGTAGGCTTTGCCTTTTTCAACATGTAATTCACCAATTTCTTTAGTACCATCTTCATGTTCAAAAGTCCAGAACCATTGCTGTCCGGTTACTTTGATAATTTCAGCTCCTTCTGGAACATGTTCAACTAATCTTTCTGCTTCCCATGCTTCAGCACCTACCCAACACATGATAGCAACTACTACACCAACGTAAATCCATTCAGGCCAATTAGAGTGTCCGCCCATTTTTACCAGTCAGTCCCCTCATATTGTGTTGGTTTTGCTTTTGGATGAGATTCTCTGAATCTCCAAACTTGCCAAATCATAGTACCAGATACAACTGCACCTACAACAAATGCAATAGTCATCATTCTAAAGAATAAATTCCAAATAACCACTCTACGATCAAGATATTCACCAGGTTCATCACCTGCAGCAAATGCGTACTCTACAGCAGGAACTATTACCATAACTGCCAATACTAAGAATACCCCGACTATTCCCTTCATAGTGAATGACTGTCGTGACCTTTGATTTCTATTTAAGGGTTTTCAAGATTATTAGCTACCAACCTTGATCGAAACGAGTTGGATGCATTACATTAAGTCCAGAAAGAGAGAACTTTCGTTTGTTTTCTCTAAAGAGATTCAATGAAGCATTTGCTATAATTAATTCAAAGAGGTTAGTAGGAGACAAGTCTACTATTGTGGATAACATCGCCTTGATAGGGTCCATGTGAGTTACAAGGACTACATTTTCATCAGGATGATTTTCAATGACGTGATCAACAATTCCTAAAACTCTTTTTTTGACTTCATCAAAAGTTTCAACACCATTGTGAGCAATTTCAAGATCACCTTGATAAAATTTCATAAAGACATTTCCATGATCATTGAAAATTTCATCGTATGCCATTCCAGTGAATTTTCCCATATCAAGTTCAATTAATCTATCATCAATTGTAACATCAAGAGAGTTGTGTTTTCCTACAATTTCTGCAGTATGTTTTGCTCTTTGGACAGGGCTAGAGTAAATTGCAGATATGTTCATGTGTTCAAGTAGTTCAGCAGTATGTTGTGCTTGCTGTTTGCCAACATCAGTTAAAGGTACACCTTCAGTTCTACCAGCTAGTATTCGTTCAGTGTTATTTTTTGCCTGACCATGTCTTAGGAAAATTATTTGGCCCAATCTAATCGAAATTCAAATAGAGATAATAATAACATTGTCTGTAGTTAATTCATGAAAGTAGGAATTATTGGCGGAACTGGCGGAATGGGTAAAGGTTTTGCATTAAGATGGTCTCAAAATCATGATGTAATTATTGGTTCTAGGGATGCTGGAAGAGCATCAGAATCAGCTACAGAGTACACAAACATGGCAAAAGAAGCATTTGGAGAAATCAAAGGGAGTATTTCTGGGAATGATAATGTTTCAGTTGCAAAAGAAAGTGACGTGTTGATTTTATCAATTCCATATGAGAACATTGATTCAGTTTGTTCAGGAATATTATCAGAAGTTAGTGACAACTGTGTTGTAGTATCACCAATTGTTCCAATGATTAAGACAGATGTAGGATTTGAGTGTGTTTCAATTAAAGATAACAAACCATTCTCATACAAACTTGTATCAAACCATATGAAGAATAAATCAAAATTAGTATCGGCTTTTCATGTAATCTCTGAAAAGAAACTTGTCAATCCAACTCTAGAATTAGATTATGACATTTTTGTTTGTGGAGATGATAAAGAAGCAGTAGGTGTTGTTAATACACTAATTGATGAGATAAAGGGATTAAGATCAATTTACCTAGGACCAATAGAATTATCATATTTGGCAGAAATGTCAACTCCATTGCTACTTAATGCGATGATTCAAAACAAGATAAAAAATCCTGGAATCAAAATTATCTAAGTCTGTTATTTTATCATGAGCCACGAGTATTATAGGCGAGGTAGAAATTGGTATACTGCCATAGGGGTTTTGTTTTCTGTCATGGCAGGAATTGTCTTAATCAGACAATTGCTAATATGGGGAATAGAATTTGTTGAAGAGTTTTTGTTCAATGGAGAAATCACTAATGAAAAAGTCTCTATGGCAATGTTGGCATTTGGTGTTTTTATGATAGCATTAGGATTTAGAAAACATGAGCAAAAAAGATGAATTTCTAAAAACACAAAAGATTTTGCGTTTAGCAACTATTGGGAGTAATAAAACTCCACATATTGTTCCTGTTTGGTATATGTATAGTGGAAAAAAATTCTATATCGGTACAAACACCAAAACTCAAAAGGCAAAAAATGTAAAGAAAAACAATAGAGTTTCTTTTTGTGTAGATACAGGCGTCAATGCACCAAATATCTATGGTGTTATGGGACAAGGAGAATCAAATCTAATCCTAGAAGAAAAGAAAGTGAAAACTGTTGCAAAAAAGATTCTTTTACGATATTTTAAAACATTAGATAACAAATCAGCAAAAGAATTACTTGATGATACTGATTGTATTATAGAAATTATTCCTGAAAAAATTTCTGTGTGGAGTTATTGAGTAACAAATTCTTCAATCTTGTTCATTGCAGAATCTAAAATTTCAAGACTGGGAAGATATACTAGTCTGAAATGACCACTACCATATTGTTCTCCAAAACCAGAACCATGTACAGTTAACACACCTTTTGATTCCAAGAGTTTTGTAACAAATTCCTTGTCTGTTCCAAATTTATTAGATTCAATTTTCGGAAATGCATAGAATGCACCTTTTGGATTTGGGCAAGAAAGTCCCGGTATTTCATTTAATCGTTTTACAACCAAGTCTCTGCGTTTTTTAATTTCAGAGACAAAATTAGAGATGTAGTCCTGAGAACCACGTAAAGATTCCAAGGCAGCATATTGAACTGGTAGACTAGTTGCAATTCTCACTCGGGCTAATTTAGGGAGATTTTCTCTTAGTGCATCAAGTTTTGGAGAGTTGTTAAATGCAATATATCCAATTCTCCAACCAGACATCAGGTGGACCTTGGAAAAACCATTAAGAACAATAACTGGTGAATCGCCTGCAACTTTACCGATTCCAACAAATTTTTCATCAAAAATAATTTGATCATAAATTTCATCACAAATTATGTAGAGATTGTGTTGATTTGCAATATCAACTAGTTCTCGAAGTGATTTTTCATTAAATACAACACCAGTAGGATTGTTTGGACTGATCAAACAGATAGCAATAGTTTTTGAAGTGATTTTTGATTTTATATCATCAATATCAGGAGTAGAATTATCCAAATCAACTGCAAACTCTACAGGGACCCCACCATGTAATCGGACATATGATGCATAAGGAGGGTAATATGGGCCTGGGAGTAATACTTCATCTCCTTCTTCTACAATTGATGAGATTACCATATCTAGTCCTTCAGAGACACCGTTTGTAACTAGAATCTCATCAGCAGAAATTGACAATCCTTTAGCATTTTCTTTTTTTGCAATCTCTTGTCTTAACTCCAATAGTCCTTCAGAAGTAGAATAGTAATTCTCACCATTGTTAATTGCATTAATCAAAGCTTGTTTAACATTATCAGGTGGTTGAAAACCAAATTGAACAGGATCACCAATATTGAGATAATCTACATTCATTCCTTTTTGTTGTACTTTTCTTGCAGCAAGAACAATATCTCTAATTGCATACTCTACACCTGCTACTTTTTTTGATACCTTCAAAGTATCTAGACAGATATTTAGGCCCGTTAAATTCTTACTTGTTTGGACTCGTTGCACAGCCTGGATAGTGCGGGCGGCTTCGAACCGCCAGGTCGAGGGATCGAAGCCCTCCGAGCCCTTTAGATTATCTTATTAACCAAATAATTTTCCACAGAAACGAAGTGAAAATATCACTATTTAAAATTGGATTGGTGTTGGTGATTGTGGGAGTAATTTGGATATCAATAATTTTTGTAGATACTGAAAAAATTCAAGAACAAACAATTCTAAAACAATCAAGTTCATTTGAAATAAAACTGCAATTTACAGGTACAGATATTGGATTTTACAAAGTATACATGCCAGAATTTTCAGGACAAGAGATATTTGTTCAGATTCTAGATGTAAAGGGTAATGTAATTCAAGAACAAATCATTCAAACAAAAATGTCAGTAGGTTACTTTGATTTTAGTGAGGATGGCACATACACTGTCAAAGTAACAAACTTGGCAAAAAATCAAGTGAATTTAGAAGTAGAATTTGGAAACACCAATTCAAAAGAAATGATTCCGTCAGGAATAATGATTCTAGTTGGTTCTATTGCTATGATAGTGATGGCATATCTTAAAATTAAAAATTACAAAATGGCACAACCTGATGAGAAGATCTCATAGACCGGAATACATTGTATTGTGTGTCCAAAAATTAGAACTAGATTAAATCCTAACCATATTGTAAAGAACAAAAATGTAACAATTGAGAAAGGCAATAATAATTTGAGTTTAGTGTGTTCTCTATTTTTTAAAATTAATAATCCACCTAGGGAGCCTATAACTAATCCTAACTCTAGAGGTTGATGAGACCAAGAAATTAATCCATCAATTCCAAATATTTCATGAGATAAAGAATCTCCAAAACCTGAAATTATTTGAATAACAGAGCCAATCATAACTAGTTTAATTCCTATTTTTAGAGAATGATGAATTGATTTTCTAATTATCAAAATGCCGCCAAGTATTGCAGCTACTGCAGTCATTGAAACTCCAGAGTATACAATCATGTGAGATGGACTCCAGAAAAATTCAGGTTCTTTTTGAAGATGAGATATTGCATCCCAAAAACCTGCTGAAACTGTAATGACAGGACCAATTACAGATAGAACACATATGAGATGTATGAGATTATCAGATTTTACAAAAGTGGAATTTGAAATTCGTTGAATTAATCGCATTTATTCGCACTTGAGAAAAGGAGTATTTGAAATCTTGTAAAAATATCAAGTTGGAAAAATTAACTTTGTGGCTAATTTTTAGAATTAACTATATTAGATAAAACAATCTAAGAATTTTATGACTCCTGGAATTGGATTAATGAAAAGAAGACTAGAAAAAGAGAAAGATGCTATAGCACTTGCAGTATCAGGTATTGCAAAAAAGTACAATATTGTACCAGATACAATTGAAACTCTAGAAACAAAATATCATGATGATGCTGGAGATTGGTATGTGGCATTAGGTTGGGATGAAAAAAAGGCAATAATCCAGATGGATTCAGTTCAAGGAACAATAACTGAGATTAAAGAAATTTAATTATCAAAGAATATTTCAAAATATTATGACTAGTGCAATTGTTTTAGGTGGTTCCAGAGGAATAGGAAAAGCAATATCTGAATCACTAAAATCATTAGAAATTGATGTTTTTGCGGCATCAAGAAATGACATTGATACTTCAAATTTAGACAGTGTTAAAGGATTTATCAAAAATCACAATCAAACAGATATTTTGATTCTAAATACAGGTGGGCCTGCTCCAAAACCATTTGCAACAGTCACAGAGGAGGATTGGAAATTATATCACAATCAATTATTCTTGGGATTTGTTACAATTTTACAAAATATCAAAATTAATGATGGAGGATATATTTTCCTTATTAGTTCAAATGTCATCAAAGAACCAAATTCAAAATTAATAATCTCATCAGCTTATCGTGCAGCGTTTGCAGAAGTATTCAAAGTATTAAGCAAGGAATATGCTGAAAATCAAATCAGTTGCATCAATATTGCTCCAGGACCAATCAACACAGATAGAACTCGAGAATTAATAGAAAATGTAGAAGAATACAAAAAATCTCTGCCTATGAAGAGACTGGGAGAGCCTGAAGAGATTGGAAATTTTGTAAAGTCAATTATTCAAAATAAAATAAAATATCTTTCAGGCGTTACAATAAACTTTGATGGTGCAAATTCAAACTATATTTTCTAAAATTATTTTTTAAACTCAACATTTGGTGCGTCAGGTTGACCTGCAATTGCAATTAATCCACCATCACGTAATTGTTGTAATAACTGCATGACTTCTTTTTCAACTTGATTTCTTTGTAATCCTGTTTGTTGAGCAAAAACTTCAACCAAATCTGTAACTTTACGTTGTCCATTACAGGATTTCCAAAAATCAACTATTGCTTGATTTACCATAAATCCTTGATCATGTTCATTTGCCAATACCATAGAACCATCTTCTTGTTGAACTAATTTTCCAACTCCTTGAGGCAATGCTGTTTCATAGTTAATTGGGGCAGGAGTATTCATTCCAGCACCCATGTTTTTGATTTTGATTTTTGCCTCTTCAGACATTTTATCCATTGACCATGGAGGATCCCATACAATGTCAATATTGACATTATTTACTCCAGGTACTTTTTTGACAAATCTTGTTGCATCAGAAACTAGAGTTTCATGAAGAGGACAACCTTGAGTAGTCATTGTCATTTTGATATTAACATCATTATTTTCTGCCACATCAATTCCATAGATTAAGCCCATCTCAACAATGTTTAGAGGGACTTCAGGATCCATGCATTGTTTTAATGAATCTTCAATTGCTTGTGGAGAAATTGTACTCATATTGTTAAGAGCAATTTGAAAAACAATAAAAACTTTCTATTAATTAGCTGCAAATAATTTTGGAATAGATTCTTCATATGGTGCTGTAGCCACGCCTTTTTCAGTAATTATTCCAGAAATTAGTTCTGGAGGAGTCATATCAAAAGCAGGGTTAATCACTCCAATATCATCAGGGGCAGTTTTTTTATCACCAATTCCAGTAACTTCACTACCTTTACGCATCTCAATGATTACATCTTCAGCCTTTGTTTCCAAATCAATTGTGGATAATGGTGCTGCAACATAAAATGGAATTCCATGTTGTTTTGCCATGGTAGCAACTTGATAAGTTCCAATTTTGTTAAAAACATGGCCTGTTTTTACAATTCTATCTGCACCAACTACAACTTTGTTTACCAAACCATTTGCCATAGAATATCCGACAGCAGTATCAGGAACTAAACTAACATCAAAACCATCATGTTTTAATTCAAATGCAGTTAATCTTGAACCTTGTTGAATTGGTCTAGTTTCAGTCGCTATTACTTTGACATTTTTTCCACTTTCTCTTGTGGCTCGAATAACACCAAGTGCTGTTCCATATGCAACTGTAGCTAATGCTCCAGCATTACAATGAGTCATTATAGTATCATTATCATCAAAAAGCGTAGAACCATTCTTTCCCATTGCTTTGTTTATTTCAATATCTTCATCTGCCATTTTTTTGGCAGTAGAAATTACTAATTCCTTTATTTGTTCAATTGAATTACCTGTTTTTGCAACATTCATTATTTTTTCTAATCCCCAACCTAGATTTACTGCAGTAGGTCTAGTAGCAAAAAGAATTTTTCTTGCTTCTTCAAGATCAGAAATAAGTTCATCTTTTGTAGTTGCCTTACTTTGTAAAACAGCCAATGCTAACCCAAATGCACCAGACACACCTATTGCAGGGGCACCTCTTACAATCAGAGTTTTGATAGCATTTGCAACTTGATTAAAGTCATCATATTCTACAAAAATGAGTTCATTTGGTAATTTAGTCTGGTCAATCATTATTACTTTATTATCTTTCCATTCTACAGTTCTAAAAGACAATTTTACAAAACTATTTTTTAGTTACCATATTTGAGTTCATCTATTTTCAAGCATTTTATCTAAACCAGATTTAAGATTAAATTTTGGTGAAAATCCAAGTTCATTTTTTGCTTTTGAAATCAATACCTCACTAAACAATAAATCCCCTCTTCTAGGAGGATCATAAATAATTTTAACGTCTTTTTTTGAAATTTCCATCATTGTTTTAGCTAATTCAGTAACCGAAGTAGATACTCCACTTGCAAGGTTGTAAACTTCTCCTTTTTTACCACTTAAATGAGAAATTGCATCTAAAACACCTTGAACTAAATCATCAATGTAGATATAATCTCTAGTATTTTTTCCATCACCAAAAATTATTAACGATTCATTATTGTCTAATTTTTCAATAAATTTTGTAATCACACCTGCATATTCATTTGATTGTCCTTTTCCATAGACATTAAAAAAACGTAGAGAAATAGAATTCATATCAAAAGCGTTAGCAAAAGCACGAATGTAGGATTCCATTGATAATTTATCAGCACCATATGGTGAAACAGGGTTAGGAACAGTTTCTTCTGTAACTGGAATTTGTTTTGGATCTCCATAAATTGCTGCAGATGAAGCACCTATGAAATTTTTCGTATTTGTTTCTACACATGCTTTTAGAAGATTTATTGTTCCAAGCACATTTACTTTATTAGAAATTTCAGGGCGTTTTAGTGATTCAGAAATATCAATTTTTGCTGCTAAATGAATTACTAAATCAAACCCATGCAAACTTTTTTTCAGTAATTCAAAATCTGAAAGATCACCTTCTACAATAGTAGGAATTTTTGATGAAAAGAAACTTAAATTTTCTTTACTGCTGTTTGAAAAATTTTCATATACAGTTACATCATTGTTTTCTAAAAGGGATTTTACGATATATCTTCCAATAAATCCAGTACCTCCAGTTACAAAAATTTTCATACAAAATTTATCAACATATCACTATAATATGTTAATTATTCATCAGAATATTTATTCTCAACATTAATGTTTATCCTATATTTAATAAAATTGGAAATGATAAATTATAACGATATAGAAAAAGTCGATATTAATGGAATGCATAAAATATATGATAAATGGCCGGAAATAGCAAAAAAATCATATGATATTGATTTCGAGCCAATTCAATTTCCTGAAATTGATCATATTGTATTTGCAGGAATGGGTGGTTCTGGAGCATTAGGAGATTTTTTTTCTTCAATTCTATCAAAAACAAATATCCACACATCAATTGTGAAAGGATACGAATTACCTAAAACTGTGAATAAAAACACATTAGTTGTTGTAATTAGTATCTCGGGAAACACTCATGAAACATTATCAGTTCTCAAGCAAGCACATACAATTCACGCGAATGTAGTTGCTTTCTCTTCAGGAGGAATGATTGAAAAATACTGTTTAGAAAATAATTTGAAATTTAGAAAAATTGAAAAATATCATTCTCCAAGAACATCTTTTGTAGCTTATTTGTATTCAATTTTAAAAATTTTACAACCTTACTTACCAATTGAAAAAAATGAGATTTATGAATCAATAAAAGAATTGGAAAAATTATCGCAAAAAATTTCATCCAATAATCTTTCAAAAGACAACCCATCTTTAGATTTAGCTTATTGGATTAATGACATTCCAATAATTTATTTTCCAAGTGGTTTTCAAGCAGCATCAACTAGATTTAAAAATTCACTACAAGAAAATACAAAGATGGAGGCAATTTCAGAAGATGTTCTAGAAATGTGTCATAATGGAATTGTCTCATGGGACAGAAAATCAAAATTTAAACCAATTTTTCTGGAAGGAAGGGACGATCATTTAAAAACCAAAGAAAGATGGAGGATTTTAAAAGATTTTTTTGATTCAAAAAAAATTGAATATAAGGAAATTTTTTCAATTGAAGGCAATATTCTTTCAAAATTGATTCATCTAATTTATCTATTAGATTATGCATCGATTTATCTTGCGATTTTAAATAATATAGATCCAACACCTGTAAAGCCAATAGATTTTATTAAAAAAAGGCTCTAAAACTAGCACTAATTTTTATATCCAAATGATATTCGTGAAGAAACTCTTGACAAAACATATAAAATTACAGCAGCTAAACTGAAAAAAAATCCTATCGATACTAACAATAAAGTAAAAACAGTCATGCCAACAGGAAGTCTATCCATATAATTGTAAAAATCTACAACATACAATGCACTTATTCCAGATGCAATAAAAAATACAATAGCAGGAATTCCAAAAGCTTGTAGAGGACGATGTTCTATAATCAACTTGAAAATGGTAACAATTACTCCAAAACCATGTTTTAATGGATTTTTTGAAGAAGTTTGAATTCCTTCAGGATACATTTCTTTTCTTGGAATTTCAACAATCTTTAATTTTTGAATAGAAGCTTTTAGAAGAATTTCTGCAGACATTCCCATTCCTTCAGTCTCTAAAGAAGGAACAATTAATTTTAAAGAATCTAGTCCATATGCTCGTAATCCACTTTCAGCATCTTTGATATCACTTTTAGAAAATGAATTTACGAGTTTTGTAATCAATTTGATTCCAAATTTTCTATAGGGTTTTACATCATCTGTATCATTTAAAAATCTTGAACCAATGACAATATCAGCCTCATTTGATAAAATTGGTTGGATGATTTTTGGAATGTCTTTTGCATCATGTTGTAGATCTGCATCAAAAGTAATAGTAACTTTAGCATTTCTCTTTAACCCTTCTTCTAATCCTGTTTTTATTGCTCCACCATATCCACGGTTTCTTTTGTGAGTGATTACATCTACGCCAGTTTTTTTTGCAATTTTTTCTGTATCATCAGATGAGCCATCATTAATAACAATAATTTCTGTAGCAAATTTTTTACACGTTTCAATAGCATCCTTAATTGTAGATGCTGCATTATAAGATGGAATGCAAACTAAAATCCCATTAGATCTAGAGTCAACCTTTTCTTCAATAGTTTCTTTCATCATTGTTTGACGTATAATCAGATTTTAGCTATTTAAAATAATATCGAGATACAATACCTTATCATAACTAAATTTCTGTAAACTTAGGCACAAATACTTTCAATATTGATAATATCTGGATAATTGATATAGGAAAAAAGAAAATGGATTTTATGATTCAAGCGAAAAGTGTTATGAATTCACCAATAACAATGGATAAAAAGACAAGTATTGCTGAAGTAATTTCTCATATTTTAAAAGAAAAAATTAGTCGACTTTTACTTTTAGAAGATAATAACATTACAGAAATCGTAAGTGAAAAAGATATTTGTCAGTTTATGCTCAAGAATTCAACTGAAACAATTGATGAAATTCCAATAAGTAAAATTTCTAAAAAAATAATTAGTATCAACCCAGATGAAGATCTTAAAGTATGTGCAGAAATAATGATTTCAAAAAACATTGGTTCTATAGGAATTGGAATTAAAAAAATTGATGGAATTGTTACAAAAACAGACATTGTTAAAACTATTCAGAATGAATTCAAAGGGAAGAAAACAGCTGTTGAAATAATGACAGATGATTATTTATGGGAATTTTCAGATCAGCCAATAAACTCAATTTTTAAAAAAATGATTGATTTTAATATTTCCAGATTAATAATAAAAGAAAAAAATGAAATTGCATCAGGAATTATAACAATAAGAGATTTACTAAAATTAGGGTTCAAAGATTTTAACACAGATTCTGTGCATGAATCTGAATTAGATACTAGATTATTGTTTGAGAGATTTAACTCTGGAAAAATTCTTGGAGAACAACTGAGCACAAAAAAAATACTTTCAGTTCCAATGGATGAAGATCTATCAAAGGTTTGTTCATTGTTATGGAATAAAGGAATTGATGGTTTAGGAGTGTTAAATGACAATAACATTATTTGGGGAATTTTAACAAAAACAGACATTGTTAAGGAATTCATCAACCAAAATAATTCAAGTTAATAATTAATGTAACTTTTAAATTCATTTGTTTTTAAGCAAAATCATGTTTGTAAGATTTTTAGGTCAGGCATGTACATTAATTGAAACTGGAAATTTTAGAATAATTGTTGATCCGTGGATTGTAGGTCCATGTAATGTAAATACTTGGTATCCATTACGAAAAGAACCTGCAACTAAAAAAGATATTCCAACAGATGTAGATGCAATTTACATTTCACATGAACATGAAGACCATTTTCAAGCCGAATCATTATGCGAATATAATAAAAATACACAAATTTACATTTGTAATTTCCCAACTGAACGTTTTCATAATGCTATTAGAGATTTAGGGTTTTCAAATATCACTGTTCTGAATTCTTGGAAACCAGAAAAAATTAATGATGATGTGGAGATCACATCTATAAAGAATCCAGATTTAATGTTTGAAGATTCTGCGTTATTAATTAAAAGTAAAGAAGGTACAGTTTTTTGTCAGACAGACTGCAAGATGGATTATGAATCGTTGAGAAAAGTTAATGAAGCAAAACCAGATATTGGATTTTTTATGTACTCACCTGCAAATTGGTATCCAATTGCATATAACTATCCAGAAGATAAAAAAAATGAAATTGCATTAAAAAGAAAAAAGAATAAAATTAATGGGTTTGTAAATTACGTAAATCAAGTTCAACCAAAAGTAGCAATTCCTTATGCAGGTGGAATATTATTACCTCATAAATCACAACTACAATTTAATGAGAATTCTACAAGTATGTTTGCTTGTCCAGATGAAGCAAAATTAGCCTGGGAAAATTCAGGTAATACGGGTTCAAAGGTAATTACGATGGCGGCAGGTGATGAAATTCTACCAAATGGAGAACACATACAAAATTTTGAACCAGTTCTATCAACAAACAAAATGGAAATTGCAAAAAAATTATCTGAAACTATAAGTGATGATTTAGAACAAAGATGGAAAAATGAAGGAATAGCTGATTCTAAATTACCAAATCAAATAATAGAGTATTTTGATAAAATTATTTCAGAAAATCCTAAAGCAAGAGAACATATCGATATGAAAATACAATTAGTTGCAGAAGGAGATAACGGAGGGAGTTTCAATTTTGACATAACAAGAGAAAATAATTCTGAATCATTTGCAAGAGAAGGAGAAATTGATGATTGGAATTATTTTATGAAAATTCCTGCTCATCTAGTACAAAAAGCAGTAAATAATGAATTATTATGGGAAACACTATTTTTGTCATGTAGATGGCAAGGAGACAGAAGACCAGATCAATGGAATGAACATTTAATTAATTTATTATATGATCCAAACCCTGAAAGAATCCAACGAATTTACAAAACATATGAAAGATTACATTAGAAATGGAAATCAGAATTAAAAAAAATAATCTAGAAAAAGGGAAACTAGTAGAAGTGTCTAAAAGCCCAAAAATTATTGTATATTATGATGGTACAAAATATTTTGCTTTTAGTGGAATTTGTCCACATGCAAAATGGCCTTTGGAATTAGGTTTTGTAAATGATTGTACCCTTACATGTGGAGGACATGGTTGGGAATTTGATATTGATAATGGAACATGTAAAACAAATCCAGGTAGAGATTTAGAAAAATATACAATAACAGAATCAATTGAGGAAATAGTTATTTCAAATAAATAAAAAATCTATTAATTTTTTATCTCAGCATTATTGATTTTTTCTAATAATGAAATAATGTCATTTTTTGTTATTAATTTTGGATTATTATCAAGATGTTTTACATCAGGAAGTATTGTTTCTGCAGCTTCCTCCAAGGATTGTTTCAAATTTATTTTAGAAAAGGTTAGTTTTTCTACAATATTTTTAAACCGATTATAAAATTTAGAATTGTTAAATTCATGAGCTACAGTAGTGGTAAAGGCTAACGCATGACCATGTGAAATACCCTCATTTGAATATACATAAGATAAAGCATGACCCAAAGTCGTAGAAGAATTTCCAAAACCAAGACCGTCAATTAATGAACCTAATACAATTTTCTCAAAATCATTTCTAAGTATTCCTTCTTCTAAAAGATCAAATGCATAATTACATAGAAATTTTGTATAAGGATTTGCAAGTTTACTATCATACGCTTCTGTACATTGAGCACATGCATCAATAACAGAATTTTTTGTTATTTTTTCATCAGAGTTTTCAATAAAATGGGAATCAATTATTGCAATATCTGCAAAAAGTTGATCATCATGAAAGCTTTTTTTCTTTCCGTTTACTTTCAGTACAGAGATTCTAGTTACTTCACTCCCACTACCAAAAGTAGTAGGAATCATAATTTTTAGTTTATTCATTTTAAATGCACAATATTTTGCAACATCCATAGAGCTACCGCCTCCAATTCCAATTACATGAGTAAAATCAGAATTTTTGAATTTTGAAATAATTTTTTGTGTAGTTTCAATTGAAGGATTAGATTCTACTTTATCAAAAATCATTTGATTACTCAATCCAGCATATTCTAACCAACCACGTGAATTTGCTCCAGAAGAGGTTATAACAAGACATTTTTCAGGAAATGAATAATCTTTAACGCTCTGCTTACCAAAAATGATTTTTGAGGGTTGTTTTATTGTCCACATATAAAGAAAGTAGAAAGATCTATTATTATAGATTAAATTATTTGCATTACATATCTGATTCAAATGAATAATGGTGCTAGTATTTTACACTCAAAGTTAAAAGAAAAGAAAATCCTAAAAGTTGCAGGGGCATTTGATGCTATGTCCGCCAAATTAGTTGAATTAAGTGACTTTGATGCGGTTTGGGCAGGAAGTTTTGCCATATCTGCAACTCATGCCCTGCCAGATGCCAGCATTCTCACTATGACAGAATTTCTTGCAGTTGCATCCAACATGGCCAATGCATGTTCGATTCCAATAATTGCAGATTGCGATACGGGTTTTGGAGGACCTAGCAATGTAAGTCACATGGTAAAAAAGTATGAAAACGCAGGTGTTGCTGCTGTTAGTATCGAAGATAAAATATTTCCTAAACAAAATAGTCTTTTAGAAAATGGCAAACAAGAATTGTTATCAGAAAAAGATTTTGTTGCAAAAATAATAGCTGCAAAAAATGCTAAAACAAATCAAAATTTTTTGATCATTGCAAGAATAGAAGCTCTAATTGCAGGATTAGGTGTTGATGAAGCTAAAAAAAGGGCAGATGCATATGAAAAAGCAGGAGCAGATGCAATTTTAATTCATTCGAAAAAAAGTACACCTGATGAAATTTTTGAATTTTGTGATTCATGGAATGGAAATATTCCAATAATTGCAATTCCCACATCATATCCAAATGTAACAATTGATGAACTTCAAAAACATAAAGTTAGAATGGTAATTTATGCAAATCAATCATTGAGAACTGCTCATTGGGCCATGGCGGAACATCTAAACAAATTATCTAAAGCAAAAAGTCTTAACGAAGTTGAAACAAAAATGACTTCGATGGAAGATATTTTTCATCTTCAAGAAATGTATGAAATAAAAAAACAAGAAACAGATATTGAACAAAATTTAAAAAAATTGGGATACATAAATTGAAAGAAGAATCACAAAGAGAAATTTTTCATTTTTTAAAGAAAAAGAAAATTGAAAATTTTTTAGGAGTTCCAGATTCCACATTGAAATTTTTCATTGATGAATGTATTAAGAACAAAAACATCATCATTACAACAAGAGAAGAGGAAGCTATGGGTATTGCTACAGGTATGGCTCTCTCAAAAAGTTCTTCAGTAGTATTTTTGCAAAATGCAGGTTTTGCAAATTCTATAAGCACAATCACATCACTAATTCAACTTTATGAAATTCCAGTAATTTTCCTTATTGGTTGGAGAGGATATCTTTCAGATGATGCACCAGAACATCTAAAAATTGGAAAAATTCAGCCCAAACTTCTCAAAGCAATTAATTTAAAATCAAAAATTCTTACAGAAAAAAATTGGAAACAAAGTTGTGAGTGGGCTTTAAAACAAATTAAAGATCAAAAATCATGTGCATTAATCATAAGGAGAATGTTTCATGATTAGAAAAGAAGCAATAACAACAATTGCAAAAAATATTGGAAAAAGCCCAATTGTTTCAGCAAATGGATTTGCAAGCAGAGATTTGTTTGAAGTTAATGATAAAGAATCAAATTTTTACATGATTGGTTCAATGGGACTTGCATCATCTATAGGATTAGGTATTGCATTAAAGAATTCCAAAAAACGAGTTTATGTTTTTGACGGAGACGGAAATATTTTGATGAATTTGGGTTCTCTAGTAACTATTGGCAGTCTAAAGCCTAAAAATTTGATTCACGTAGTGTTTGACAACAATAGTCATGAATCAACAGGTTCTCAACCAACAAATACGTCAAACATAAACTTAGAAAAATTAGCAAAAGATGCTAATTATAAAGTATTTACAATAAAAACAAAACACAAATTGTTAACAGTTTTGAAAAAGATTAAAAATATGCCAGGCCCAATTTTTCTTTTAGTAAAAATTTCAACTAGTAAAGAAAGGAGTAAACGAGTTGCACATGAACCTAAAACTATTAGAAACAGAGTAATGAAATCACTATAACAAAAAAAATGAAAGCAATAATTATTGCCGCAGGATCATCTAAAAGATTAGGCACACAAACAAAAAAACTACCAAAAGGTTTGTTAGATATTAATGGAAAATCTATTCTTGAAAGACAGATAGATCTTCTAAGAAGAAAAAATATAGAAGAAATAGTGATTATTGTCGGGCCACACAAAGAAAAATTTGATTTTAATAATGTCAAATATGTAGAAGATAAGGAATTTGAAAAACATGATGTTCTTTTAAGCCTAATGGCAGCAAGACATGAGATTAAAGATGAGGTAATTACAACTTATTCAGATATTTTGTACGATGAAAAAATTCTTGAAGAAATAATTGATTCAAAAGTGGACATAGGAGTAGGAACTGATCTAAATTGGGAAGAAAAATATGAAAACAGAACAGAACATCCAAAATCTGAAGCAGATAATGTCATTATAGAAAATGAAAAAATTGTGAGAATCAAAAAAAATATTTCAAAAATCTTGAAACAACAACAAAATGGAGAATTTATAGGAATTATGAAATTTTCAAAAAAAGGTTCAAAAATATTTGTAAAAGAATTCAACAGAATAGAAAAAGTAAATCCCAATCCTTTTCATGATGCAAAATTCTTCCAAAAAGCATACTTGACAGATATGATACAAGAGTTAATAGATCATAATATCACGGTAAACCCAATTGTTGTAAATGGGAAATGGTGTGAGATTGATACACCACAAGATCTAGAAAATGCCAGACAAGAATATGTCAACTAAGATAATGTTGTATTTTCTTCCAAAGTACTTCTTCTATTTCTAAACCTGTTCCAGACAAATTATTATTTTCAGAAGGATCAGATTCTAAATCATAGAGTTCTTTAGAATTATCGTATTCATTAAAAATTAGCTTCCATTTTGATGTTCGAATAGACTTTGTGTTTGGATTTTCTGGAGGTCGTTTTTCTTTAAGAGGATTACCAGTTTCTGAAAAGGCAAATTTTTCTTCAATAGTATCACCATCAATTAGCGGAATTAGAGATTCACCATCAATTTTTTCAAAGTTTGTAGATAAAGGAAGTTCAAGATAGTCCAAAATAGTAGGCATGAAATCTATAGTTCTAATTTGTTGTTTAATTTCTATTGGACGTATTTCAGGATATACAAAGTAAGCGAATGTTCTCAGGGTATAATCATAACAAAATGCACCATAAGCACGTTCTCCTATTTTTTCACCCACGCTTATTCCATGATCTGACATAATCAAAATTATAGAATTTTTATCAAATTCAAGCGATTGAATTTTATCCAGGATTGTTTCTAGATAATTTTCTGCATTATGAAACAACCTACTATAACGTTCTTTGTTTTTGTTCTTGTTTGAAAAATATTCATGACTAAAATTATCATATACTTTCAAAACTTCATTCATAATACCTGTATGAATATTACTATATTGAAGATAGATAAAGAAATTTTTTCCACTAGAAGTTTTTTCTTTCATATCATCAAGGAAATTACAATGACGGAGGGTCAAATCATCTTTTAATTCATCATGAATTAAAAATTCATTAAATCCTTGTTTAGGTATAACTAATTCATTAACAACATCTGCAAGTGTATAATATTCTTGATCTTTTAGGTATTCAGTTAAAGTTTTAAATTGATTTTTTTTAAATTTAAAAGTAGACCAATAGCTATTTGTTCCAGTTCTATTTCCATATGTTCCACTAAAAACTGCATGCATGGCTGCTATAGTATGAGGACCATATGTGATAGAATGAGAGAAGAAAGCTGAATAATTTTTGATTCTGTTAAAAGTTTTGGAGTTTAATGCATAGTCCAATCTACCTCCATCAATCATTAAAATGATCACGTTTTTTCTATTCATGAGAAATAAACTGAATAAATTGAATAAAAATGGTTCTAAAAAATAATTCAGATATATCCTAGTTTTTTTAATTCATTTTCTACTTTTTTTCGCTCATGTTCACTAAGAGAAGAATTAGAATCTGAAGTAGAATTTTCTAAAATATTTTTTAAATATTCATTCATTTTGTATGTCATTTCAGGTTCATCTGCTGCAAAATTTTGTTCTTCAAAAGGATCATTTTTCAAATTATAAAGCTGAATTTGTGAATCACTGCTTTTTTCTTTCATAAATTTATAGTCATTAAATTTTATTCCAACAATTTTTTTCCAATCATTTCCATTTGCAGGTAAATTTTCTATATAACAATACAATGGATCCATTTTTTTGCCCTGAATTAACGGATAAACACTACAACCATCAATGTCTGTAGATATTTTTAAATCAATAAATTCGAAGAGTGTAGGAAAAATATCAATTTGTCTTGTTAAAAAATTAGAGTAAAATTTTTGTAGATTATATCCTGAAGCTAAAAATGGAATAAGTAATGAATCATCATGAACGTCTCTAGTGTGACCTATAATATTTAATAAAATTCTTTTTTGATGACTTGATAATTTCTCAATATCAATTTTATTTTTAATTTTTTTATTTACAAAAACTTTGTAAGCATTATGAAGTTTTAGCCAAAGTGGTTGTAACGATTTTGGAGTGATCAATCCTAATTTCCAAATAGTTCTATATGTGTTTGAGGGCTCAAAGGAGAAAGTTTTTCCATCAATTTCTAGATGAGGTAAATAGTTAGCATGATCAGCAGTAATGACAATAATTGTTTTTTCTAGATCAATTTTTTGTAGAATTTTTCCTATCCATTCATCAATACATGAAATTATTCTTTCATATTGATCAACACCATATTCTTGTGAATCAAATTTTCCATTCGATATAACTGGGCGAATAAGATCTAACAAATGAACATAATAAATCCAAGGCTCTTCAAATTTTTTGGATTCTAGAAATGAAATAATTTCATCCCCCAAAGAATTTTGTAATCTACCAGTAAAAGTATTGTAATACATATCATTATTTTCAACATCAGAAAAAATATTGGTGGTAGAAAAAATTTCGGGAATGGTTGCATAAATGTGAAAGCCATTTTTTTTCATAGAATGTAAGTGAGTTGTTAATTTAGAATCTAATTTGAAAAAATTATCATCTGTAGAACTGGTTTTGAATGGATAAAGAGAAGTGAGCATTGAAGCTGTTGCTCTTTTAGTTGAAGGTATACCACTAACGGTTTTTGGAAAAAATACACCATTTTGAATTAATTTGTCTATGTTTGGAGTCTTTGATGTTTTTTTTGCCCCATAAAATTTATCAGAACGTAGTGAATCAATAACGAGAAATATGATATTTGGCTTCATAGGGTAATTTCATTTATCTAGCATAAATATCTCAATATTTTTGAACAAAAATTCATTAAATAATCAAATGTTTGTTATTATATGGAAAATGTTTGTGTTGGAGTAGATATTGAAAATATTTCAAGATTTGTGAATATTCATAAAAAAAAAGATAGAAAGTTTTTAGATAAGATTTTTACTGAAAGGGAAATCGATTATTGTTTTGAAAAAGTAAAACCTGAGCAACATTTAGCAGCAAGATTTGCCGCTAAAGAAGCAATTATCAAAGCATGTAACACAATTTGCAATAATGTTTTATCTTTTATTGATATAGAAATACAGAATAATATTAATGGAATTCCATTAGTTCATATTAAAAAAAAAGAATTTTCAGGTATGGATATAAAACTAAGTTTGTCACATAGTAGTGATAATGCCATTGCATTTGCAGTAATAATTAGACGAGGTTTTAAGAATTGAAAAAAATTAATATTTTAGACACTACGCTTAGAGATGGAAGTTATGCTGTTAATTTTTCATTTACATCAAACGATACAGCAAACATTTGTCTAGGATTAGAAAACGCAGGAATAGAATTTATTGAAATTGGGCATGGCTTAGGGTTTAATGCCAGAAATTCAGGATATGGACAATCCGTGCAAACAGATGAAGAATATATGATTGCTGCAAAGGAGGTTTTAACAAATTCGAAGTTCGGGATGTTTTGCATTCCAGGTATAGCTAGATTGGAAGACATAGATCTTGCTGCAAAACATGGTATTGGATTTATTAGAATTGGTACAGATGTAAATAAAATTGAAACATCAAAAGAGTTTGTAAAACGTGCCAAAGATTACAGAATTTTAGTTGCTGCAAACTATATGAAATCATATGCATTAACACCAGAAAAATTTGCTCAGAAAGTAAAAATTTCAGAAAAATACGGTGCAGATATTATTTATGTAGTAGATTCAGCTGGAGGAATGTTTCCTGAGAAAGTATCTAATTATTTTCAAGAAATTCGAAAAAATTCAGAAATAGATATGGGATTTCATGGGCACGATAATTTGGGATTGTCAGTTGCAAATAGTCTTGCAGCTATAGATTCAGGAGCAAGTATTATTGATTGTTCATTACAAGGTTTGGGTAGAAGTTCAGGAAACGCATGTACAGAAATCTTAGTTATGGCACTAATTAAGAAAAATTTTGAATTAGGAATCAACTATCAAGAAATTTTAGAAGTTGGTAGAAAGTTTGTACAGCCTCTGGTATCAACAAATGGTAAATCTCAACTAGATATCATTGCAGGATATGCAGACTTTCATTCAAGCTATATGCATCACATAATGGAATTTTCTACAAAATACAATGTTGATCCTATAAAATTAATTATAGAATATTCAAAAATCAATAAAGTTGAAGTGGATAAAAAAGAACTTGAAAAAATAGCTACAAAGTTAAATCAAGAAGGGAATATCAGTACTGCAAAGTATAGATTTAACAGATATGTTGGAAGAGAACAAGATAACGAAATTGGATGAAATTAACAAATTAATTTTAGATATTTTTGATAAAAAATGGGATGAAAATTTTGTTTTTGACAGTAATACAGATGAAAAAATAAGATATTCTGAATTTCTTTCTGAAATTATATCTATTCAACAATATTTACAAAAAGTCGGGATTAGAACAAATGATGTTATCTGTACTCTATTAAATAACTCATTAGATTTTATGAAATTGTATTTTGTTGCATTGATTTCTAATTTTACAATAGTTCCAATTGATCCAGAAAAGGGAAAAGAAGATGTTAATGAAATTATAAATTTTGTAAAACCTAAAATCGTTATTATTGAAAAAGAAGAGCAAAGGATCACTCATAATAACATAGAAATAAAAAATATTGTTCGGAAACCAATCAAAGAAACAAAGGATAATCTTTCAGTTTTATACAAGATAGATAGTCAAAGGGATTTTTTAATCACATTTACATCTGGAACTACAGGAAGTCCTAAAGGAGTGGTGCACTCTATACAAAATTTGATTTTAAGTGCTTTAGCATTTAATGAAAATTTTAATTTTGATACAAAAAATGTGTTTTTCCATAATCTTCCAATGTCATACATGGCAGGAATTCTGAATACAATATTTTTACCATTTATATCAAATAGCAAAATTGTCATAGGACCACGTTTTTCGTTAAAAAATGCAATAGATTTTTGGGAAATTCCAAAAAAATATTCAGTAAACACATTTTGGTTAACACCGACAATAATTGGATTATTGTTAAAGTTTGACCGAGGGGAAAAAGGTAGAAATTACACAAAAAATAGAAACATAATTGGATGTGTAGGTACATCAGCACTAAATTATTCAATTAAAAAAAAATTTGAAAAGAAATACAACATAAGTTTGTATGAAAGTTATGGATTGTCAGAAGTTCTTTTTGTAAGCACAAATTCTCCAAAAAAAGATGATGAAAGTGTGGGTGAAATTTTAAATGATGTTGAATTAAAATTGAAAAATGAAGAAATTTTAATTAAAGTTCCTTGGATGTTAAAAAAATATTATAATTCAGAAAATAAGAAAAACATTACAGAAGGGTATTTTATTTCTGGAGATTTGGGAAGAATTTCTGGAAAAAAATTAACAATTACTGGAAGAAAAAAAGAATTAATTGTTAAAGGAGGAATTAATATTAGCCCAAAAAAATTAGAGGATTTCATAATTAATGAAAAATTTTTTGATGAATGTATTGTTTTAGGATTTCCAGATGATGTTTTAGGAGAAAAAACTGTTTGTTTTGTTTTAGAGAATTCAAATAATAAACATAGAAAAAAAGAATTGAATAAAAAAATTGTTGAAAAATTAGGAAAAGATTATCACATAGATGAATTTGTGGAATTAAATGAAATTTCTAAAACAACAAATGGAAAAACCAATAAACCCAAAATAAAGGAGAATTATTTGAATAGTTATGATTGTACCACATGATATCATTATACAAACTTCCAAAAATGGAAAATGGGTTATTTACAATGTATTTACTAAAAATGCAATTGGTGTCAAAACAGATACTTTAGAAATAATATCATTGATTGATTTAGGCACAAAAATTTCCAAAATTTCTAGTGATAGTGAATCAAAAGAATTCGAAGTTTGGGACATTGAGAGATTTTCAAATTTTGACGGATTACTAGCAGATCCTACACGAATAATCAGAGATAATGAAAAGTGGCCAGAATCAACGAATATGGAAATTTTGCAATTAATTGATATCTTAAAGCAAAAAAATATCATAATAGAAGATTATGACAAATATTTGAACAGATTTGAATCTAAAAGAACCCTGTTGGACGGGGAGCATTTTGGGAATTTTCATCAGCAATTAGGACAAAAAATGCTAATTGAGAGAAAAATTAATCCTGATGATTGGTGGATTTCACAAAAATTCGAACAAGATTTTTCTGGTATTAAAAATAACTTATACAAATCAATTCAAGAAAACTTTCTAGAAGAATTTTTTAAAAAGAAATTTTCAGAAAAAGATACAATTTTAGACTTGGGTTGCGGTATAGGATATTACAGTAAATTAATGGCTAAAACAAAAGCCAAAATAATCGGAGTAGATCCAAACAAGCAATTCATAGACATAGCAAAAAATAATCCTAAAGAAGTCGAATTCCATGTATCTGAAATTGGAAATGTTGATTCTTTAGATTGGTTAGAAAAAGATAGTATTGATTTTGTTTTTATGAGTGATGCACTATTATTTTATTTTGTACCACCAAATCCCAAACAAAAATATGAAATTGAAAACTTGTTAACAAGTATTAAACGAGTTTTGAAAGCAAATGGGAGACTTTTCTCATTAGAGCCTCATGGAGTGTTTTTTTTAAAACCATGGTTAGGAGAATTAGAAAATCCGTTTACAATAATAACAGAATATAACAAGAAGAAATTTGATATAACACCAAATCTCAGTCATATGATAAAATCATTTTTGGAGGGAGGTTTTACATTAAGAGACTTTAAGGAATTATACAGTAAAGAAAACATAATTGATGATAAACGTGCAGAATTATTTGCAAAAAAATTCCCACTTTGGTGGTTTTTTGAATTAAAACCTGAGAAATAAAAATTCAAAACCTAAATGAAATTAAAAATTAAGAAATTTTAGTTGTTATTGATTAATGGTGTCACATGAGTGGATAATTCTTTTGCAATCACATAGTTGCCTTCATCCCCAACATGAACATGATCGTAATAAATAGAATTTATTTTTCCATCAAAAATCATGCGAAAGTCTAATACCTCATCACATGAATTATGCAAGTTTGGAAGAACAGATGCATATTTCTCATATGGCTCAATTTTACCTTCCATATCAGACAATTTTTTATATAATTCTAATTCAGAATCAGAAAATTTTTTGTCACCTGTGCCTAAAAATGGTTGTAAAATAATTACTGATTTCACATCATTTTCTTTCAAATAGCCGCAAGTATTTTCCCATCGTTTAGACCACTCCAGAGTCATTTGTTCAATATTGTTTTCATAAGCTGTTTTTTCTTCATTAGTAGTAAATGCAATTAACAAATAGTTTAGTGCGAGAGGGGTTTTATAAAAAGGAAAATTCTTTCGTATGAAAACATTAATTGTTTCTTCTAAACTTTTATCTTGTGTATCAGTATTTGAAATTATTTCCGTTTCAAATGTAGTAGTTGACTGTACTAAATCATTCCAGCCATCATAAACAATAATCATATCTGGCTGAAAATCTAATAAATGATTCTGAATCAAATAAGATTCAAATTTTGAATGTGCACCTGGGATTCCAGCATTGATCACTTCAATTTTTTTATTAGAAAATTCAGAATCAAGAATATTTTCCAGATAACCTGGAATAGTAGTATCATCCATTGTTGAGCCTATACCAAAAGTTGTTGAGCCACCAACTAGAAAAATTCTATAATTGTTTTCTAAGTTTGAAGGATCAAATTCAGGTCCTCTAAAACCAAGACTGTTGATATTTATTGTTTCAAAGTTTTGATTAGGTTCAATTCTCAAATAAGGTTCATGAAACAATATTATCTCATACCAATCCAAACAAATTTTTTTCTTTAAATTATGGTCATCATAGATATCACTTTCTTTTAACAAACAACTTCTAAACTCTTGCCAAAAAATTGATGATACCATTTCAATAGCAATAGCAATAATACATAAAAATAAAATAAAAAAGACAATTTGTTTTGTATATGAAACTTGAACGGACATTATTTTCTCACTAAATAATTTCCCATAACAATACAATCCATATCAGTCTTAACAATCATTTGATATGCCTGTTCAGGAGTATTTACAATTGGTTCGCCCATCACATTCATTGAAGTATTAATAATTACAGGTACTCCAGTAATTTTAAAAAATTCACTTATCAAATCATAATATAATGGATTTGAGTTCTTTGAAACCGTTTGTAATCTCCCTGTACCATCTACATGAGTAACTGCGGGGATTATTTCAGGTTTTTTGACAGGTGCTACCATCAGCATATAAGGACTTGGTACATCAATGTCAAAATACTCGAATGCATGTTCTTCTAAGATTGAGGGTGCAAAAGGTCTGAATGATTCTCTATGTTTAATTTTTGCATTTAGAATATCTTTCATTTCTGCTTTTCTTGGATCAGCTAAAATGCTTCTACAACCTAAAGCACGAGGCCCCCATTCCATTTTATCTTGATACCATCCAACAATCTTTCCTTCTGAAATCAATTGTGCAGTTTTTTCTAATAATGATTTTCGCTCAAGATATTCATATTGAATGTTTTTTGAGTTCAAAAATTTTAAAATTTGGTCATTATCAAAAGAAGGGCCAACATACACATTTTCACGAATTAATGCATCAGGATCGTTTTCTATTATTCTAGGATTATTATGAAAAACATGATAAAGATACTGTGCGCATCCAACAGCGCTACCAGCATCTCCAGGTGAAGGAGGAACGTGGATATGATCAAAAGGGCCATTTTTCAAAAGTAGGTAATTAGATACTCCATTAAGAGCAACACCACCACCAAGACACAAATTTTTTAGTTTTGTTTCCGAATAGACATGATTTGCCATTTTTAAAATTACATCTTCTAAAACTTTTTGAGCACTAGCACCTATATCAAAATGTATTTGCTTTGTTTCCTCGTTTTTTGTTTTCGGAAGAATACCAAAAAGTTCTGCAAACTTTTTGTTTGTCATCACCTTATCATAAGTGAATCCAAAATATTTCATATTTAGTTTAAAACTACCATCATCTTTTACATCAATTAGATTATCTAAAATTAAATCATAATATTTTGGAGTACCATATGATGATAGACCCATTAACTTGTATTCGCCTTCATTAACTTTAAACCCCAAAAAATATGTAAATGCAGAATAAAATAATCCAAGTGAATGTGGCCATCTTATATCAGAAGTGATTTTTATAGAATTATTTTTTGCAAATCCAAATGATGTTGTACTCCATTCTCCAACACCATCAATTGTAAGTATTGCTGCTTCTTTGAAGGGTGATGTATAATATGCATGGGCTGCATGAGATAAATGATGTTCTGGAAATAATATTTCACCTTTAAATTCTGGTAAGGATTTTTTTATTTCATTTTTAATCCAGAGTCTTTTGTGAAGCCATTTTGGAATAGTATCTAAAAAACTATACAATCCACGAGGTGCAACTGCAATGTAATTATCTAATAATCTTTCAAATTTTAAAATGGGTTTATCATAAAATGCAATAGAGTCAATTTGATTAGGTTTAATTTTTGCTTCATCTAAACACCAATCTATTGCTTTTTTTGGAAAACCATCATCAAATTTTTTTCTTGTAAAACGTTCTTCCTCAACCGCAGCAATAACATGACCATTGTGTAACAAAGCTGCCGCAGAATCATGGTAATAACAAGAAATTCCAAGAGTGTACATTAGTATTGTTTCCTTATTCTAAAAGACTCGTTTTGTTCTAGGTTTAACCAATATGTGTTTGGTTGTTTTTTCAAACGAAGTAAATCAATTCTAAGTAATTTAAATAAAATACCATAAATTGAAATTAAGCAAACAAAAAGTAGCCCCAGAAAAATTTTTGTGTTCATTACAGCAAAAATGTCTAAGATTTTTGAAATTTTTTTTGTAAATATTTGAGTAACAGTAAAAAGAGAAATAACAAACGCAAAAAATAATTCAAACGAAAATAAGCCCATAGAAGAAGATATCAAAAAAAACCAAAAAGACATTCCAGCAGTTACTGCAAGAGATTTAAATCGAGGGGAAGATGCATCCATACTATATCGGATAGATAAAAGCAACCAATCCTGTTTGGGCAAGAGCAGTAACGCCAATTAAAGCGATTAATAAGATCAGTATAGGAAACATGTAATATTTTTTCCTGTGAACAAATAATTCAAAAATCTCTTTAATTGTAGATAATTGAAACATAATCAATTTCTTTATATTGAATATGTATATTTTTCTAAAAATTTCTTGAAAATGAAATACAAAAATATTACAAAAAATAACAAAGATGGTGGAAAAGATAATTGATTTAACATATCTAATAAATAATGAAATGATTACATATCCATCTCCATGGCACCCAAAAGTTGTTGTCGAAAGACTAGGAAAAATAGAAGAAGTAGGGAGAAATACCAGGAAATTAGTTTTAGGAACACATACCGGTACTCACATTGATGCTCCATTACATTTTATAAAAAATGGAGACAGTATTGAAAAAATCCCTCTGGAAAAGATTGTAGGAGAGGTTACAATAGTTGATTTTTCAGATTTGAAAGAAAATACAGCAATTCAAAAAGAAATGTTAAGTGAGATCAAGATTTCTAAAAGAATGATATTTCGTTTTGGATGGCAGAAATATTGGAATAGTAAAAAATTTTATAAAAATTATCCATATTTTACTGAAGATGCAGCAAACTATCTAATATCAAAAGGAATCGAAGTCATAGGATACGATACACCATCACCAGATAATAGTAACACTGATGAAAATGAAATAGATTCGCCTATTCACAAGATCTTTCTTGATAACAGAGTTGTTTTACTAGAATATCTTGCAAATTTAAATAAATTAGAAACATTAAATGGTTGGAATTTAGTTGTCGCTCCAATGAAAATAGAGGGTTCTGACGGATCACCATCCAGAGTTTTTGTGTTTAGATAGGTGATATGATGAATGTAAATGAATGGTTAATAGAATGGTTTGAAAGAAATTCAGATTTAACAAGAGATGAGATTCAAAAAAATATGTTTGAGGATTACCTAGCAAAAGGTTGGATTGATTCATTCAAATTTGTAACGTTTGTAACAGAAATTGAAGAAGAATTCAAAATTACATTTTCTACAGATGAATTTCAAGATAGAACGTTTGCAACATTAGAAGGGGTAAATAAAATAATTGAGGCTAGAATTGAAAAAGAGTCATGATTATACAAAAGAAGATATTATTTTAAGCCTAAAAAAAAGTGGTTTACAAAAAGGAGACAGTATATTTTTACATAGTAACTTAGGATTTTTTGGTAAATTAAAAGATGGAAATGATATAGGTACTTTATGTAAAATTTTTGAAGAATCTATTTTTGAAGTGATAGGAGATAAAGGAACATTAATTGTCCCAACATTTTCTCTATCATTTTGTAACAACCAGGTGTATGATAAAAAAAATACACCAAGCATAGAATGTGGAATTTTTTCTGAATATATAAGAAAAAAAGAAGATTCAAAGCGTAGCGATGATGCAAATTTTTCAGTATGTGCAATTGGATGTAAATCAGATATTTTAACATCAAACGTACCTGAACAATCTTTTGGAAAAAATTCATTTTGGGACAGGCTTTTGAAAGAAGATGGAAAAATTTGTAGGTTTAACATGAGTTCTGATTATAATACATTCGTTCATTTAATTGAAAAAAAAATGAATGTATCTTATAGATTTGATAAAGAATTTTCAGGGTACAGCATTGAAAATGGAAAAGAAGTTAAGAAAAAAAGCATACATTTTGTTAGAAATTTAGATGATGAAGAAACGTTACCATATCTTAAGCGATTAGATCAAAAATTAGAAGGAATGGGGCTTTTGAATATTACAAATCTTGGAAAAGGCCAAATTATTTCATCAGATACAAAAGATATTGAAAAAATTATTTTACAAGAAATTGAAAAAAATCCTCAATTTCTAATAAAAGGAAGAGAAAAAATCTAGAAATAAGTTTTTTCAACTAATCCTGCATCAACAAATTTGTTTACATATTCTAATACTTGTTTAAATGGCAAATCAAATTGTTCAGCAATATCGATAATAGACTTTTCTCCTTCAAATTCCATAAAAATTTTTTCGGCCAGAAGATTTTGTTTCGGATCGTCCTGCCAATCTACCCACAATCCATATCCTGATAGAAATGGAGGTCCGGTAAAATTCCTCTTTGGGACATAATTTTCATCAAAGGATTCAAGGATTTCAAGGATTAATGATTTGGATTCTTCAAGTTTTTCAGGCTTTATTATTGAAATATTATCATCACTGGTATGATACTCGGGATATGGCCACCTACTAATTGAAATCATAGGAATATTCAGGCCAGGACCGTTGAAAACCATCTCATCATTTGCTACAACTTCTCTAAATGCACCTTGATTAAAACTAGGGAATTTTATTCTAAGAATATTTTTTGCAATTTTGTCTAGAACAGTGTTGTTTTGTTTACTATATTGTAACGCAAAATCATTTTCATTCCCCAACATTTCCAAAAATATTCCAAATTTGAGATCATGTATAATATTCTCATTTTGACTCAAGTATGCAATAGAACCTATGGTTTCAGGCAAAATTAGAAATTTGTAGGAAAAATATAGATTACTTTTTTCGGAAAGAGTTTTTGCAACTTCAATGAGTACTGCAACTCCTGAAAGATCATCATTTGCCATTGCAGGGTGATCAAGATGTGCTACCAGAACAACAGTATCATTTGATTTTCCTTTAACAAATATTTCACCAATTTTCAAGTCACCATTTTCAAAACGAGAATTAATCAAAACCCTATATTGTTCAAATGAAAAATTTGCAAGTTTATTGTGTTCTACACAAAATCCCCAATCTTGTTCATAAAACTTGAATTGATATGGAATTGCGTTTGGTCTTTCAGAATTTGAAAACATATGTTTCATCAATTCATCATGAGGCACAATTTTATCAATCGATAAAGAATAAGAGATCACATGTAAAGGGTGATCTTTTAAATCAAGTAATTTTTTTCCGTCTGCTTCAATATATGCTTCAGAAATACTCCATTTTTGTGGAACAGTCCAAGTCCAACATTTTGTTCCAGAGGGAATTTTATGAATTTTTAAAGGAATAATTTTTGATAGATATTCCAATGCCTCATCATAACCATCAGAAATAAGATCTCTTCTAGAAAAATAAAGATCCTTTACTATGTCATACACAACTCAATAGAATATTGGCCGATTAATATGATTTAGGCTAAAATTATTTGAAAATAGTCAATCTTTTGAAATTACAACGTCATTTTTTAAAGATTTTTTATAACCCTCATCTCTTGTAATGCCTGAATTAATTTTTAATAAATTTGGATTTTGTTTAATTATTTTCAGAATATCTTTTGTGGAGAAAAGAAAATTTGGTTTCAACAATCTAAAAATTTTTCTAACAAAAATAAGATCATCTTTTTCATCAACAGTCCATCTGTAATGTGAGAGATCTGTTGAATTTTCATAACTAAAAATTTTGAAATTACTATTTTGTTTAATCATATATGGAACAACGTGTTCTCTTTCAGAACGCAGTTTAGCTTTTTTCCATGTTTTTTCCAAAGTAGAGAATGAAAAAATAGATGCATCAAGTCCATCAGGAAAAGTGGGATTGATATTATTTGCAATAAAATCAAATTTATTTTCTTGAAAAAATGATAACATTTTAGAAATTAAGTTTGGATCAATTAGTGGACAATCAGCAGTAATTCGAATAATTGGATCTGCATCAAATTCTTGACTTGCATTATAGAATCTATCTAAAACATCTTTTTCACTTCCAGTATATGAAAATATTTTTTCATTTTTAGCAATTTTTACCAGAATTCTATCAGAAGAATGAGAAGAGGTTGCTAAAACAATCTGGTCAATATTTTTAATTTTTTTAGCTCTGTTGATCACATGCCAAATCATAGTTTTAGATTGAATTTTTGACAATACTTTCCTAGGTAGCCTAGATGAACCTGTTCTAGCTTGGATTATTACGGTGGACTTTCTAGTATTATTCAATTTTCACAAATCATTTTTTGCAAGTGGGTGATATTCATGTAGATTACGCTTAGATTTTTTTCCCAAAATTTTTGAGTACTGAGAAGAAGATATTCCTTTCACAGGTCTTAAAGCACGGATATTTTCAATAGTGAATCTCTCACCTTTTTTGACAGGTTTTATTGTCCATATACCTCTTCTTTGAATTATTCGGGCATTTTTTTCAGATTTTTCGACTTTTTTTATTCCATCACCTAAAGCACTTTCAAGGGTTCGAATTTGTTGGACCATGAATTTGAAGTCTTTAGGAGACATTGAATGAGGATGATCAGGGCCAGAAAGTTTTGGGTCTAATGTAAAATGTTTTTCAATCACACAAGCACCTAAAGCTACACTTGCAAAACACACTAAAGAACCAGGGGAATGATCTGAATAACCAACATTTAATTTGAATTTATCTTTAAGAGTTTTCAATACTTTTAGATTTGCGTCTTCAATAGGTGATGGATACTCGGTAATTGATTGCATTAAAACTATTTTTTTATTGCCGGTAGATTTAATCACATCAATTGCTTCAGAAGTTTCTTTTAGTGTACTGGCACCAGTTGCTAGAAGTATAGGTAGATTTTTTGAACCAATATATTTCAAAATTTCATGATAAGAAATATCTCCTGAACCAATTTTAATGGCTGGAGATTTTGATTTTGCTAAAATATCTACAGCTTCAAAATCCCAAGGGCTAGTAAAGAAATGAATTCCTAATTTTTTTGCATATGAATTTAATTCATTATGCCAGTCTCTAGGCAATTCAGCATCTTGATAAACATTCCAAACAGATTTTTTCCAACGGGATTGAAATGCAGTTTTTTGTTCAAACCCTTTTTTGGCAATCAAATTTTCTGTTTTGAACGCTTGAAACTTTGCGGCATCAGCACCACAGGATTTTGCCAATTTTATCAATTTTTTTGCTTTGGCTAGATTTCCATCAAAATTTGAGCCTATTTCAGCTATAATATAACATGGGTATCCATCGCCAATTGTTTTATTTCCAATTTTTACAGGTTTTATTTGCAATAATATAGCAAGGAAAAAACAGTTATTGAAGTTTTTCGTTATTTAGATAAGCGCCATCATTCAAAAAAAAATTTTTAATGTTTTTTAGAGAAGTTTGCAAATTTTCAAAATCCATATTTAGTAGTTTTTTAGCTTTTTCATTAGATAGTGATGTATCTAACGGTCTTTTTGCTTTGAAATCAACATCACTAATTTTCCCTTTTTGTATTAATTTTTTATCAAATGAAAAAATATCAGCCACCATTAATGCAAATTGATATTTACTAATTTTTGAATTTGATGATAAATTCAATATATGATTTTCATCAAGAGTAGAAGATTTTAAAATTGATTTTGCTAAATAGGAAACTTCTAATGGAGTAAATACTACGTCATCAAATCCGATCAAAGGTTCACTATTTGATAATTTTTTAATCATCCAATTCAAAATGTTTTTTCCATCTAAATCATATCCAACAAAATTTGTTCGTAAAATAAGATAGTCATCAGATTCTTCTTGAACATATCTTTCAGCTAATAACTTTGTTTTTCCATATGTGTTAATAGGATTAGGAATTTCATCTTCAGAATACATTCCTTTTTTTCCATCAAAAAGTCCATCAGTTGAAATTTGAATGAGTTTTGTTTTATTTTGTTTTGCAATTTTTGCAAGGTTTTTTACTCCTTCAGAATTTATTGAAAAACCAATTTTTGGATAATCTTCTAAATAATCAAGATCAGTTATAGCAGCACAATTAATAATTAAATCGGGGTTTATTTTTTCTACGACACATTTTATTGAATCAATCTTTTGGATGTCAATCACAAAATCAGTTTTAGAGCAATTTTTCAAGCGTGAACTGTATACAGAATATCCAGATTGTTGGAATTCTTTTAGAACATAATTTCCCAGAAATCCACGTCCTATTACAAGAACACTTTTCATAAATTCCATGTATTATATACATAGATTAATCTTTGAGTTTTTCAAGCAGTAATTCAATATCTCTATAAATAAATACATTCAAACTCTACAAATTTTGAATATGAGGTTTTTAGTAATTGGATGTGGTTCAATTGGACAAAGACATATTAAAAATCTAAAAAAAATTTCAAAAAAATTTGAGATTTTTGTATTTGACAATAACAAAATCTTAGAAAAAAATATTGTAAAAGAATACAAGGTATTTTCCATAAAAGAAAATTCAATGTATTCAGATTTTTTTGATTGTATTTTAGTTTGCACTCCTCCAAATACTCACATGAATATATCTACTAAAATTATGAAAAAAAATTCAAATATTTTCATTGAAAAACCATTATCAAATAATTTAAACGGTATTGAAAAATTAATTGAAAAAAATAAAAAAACAAATTCGAAAATTTTTGTAGGATATATGTTTAGATTTAACAAAGGAATTAAGAAAATAAAATCAATCATAGAATCTAAAAAATATGGAAATGCGTTACATGTTTCAGCATATTTTGGACAGTATTTACCGGATTGGAGACCAAATCAAAATTATGTAAAAAATTATACAGCATGGCAAAAACAAGGGGGAGGAATAATTTTTGATGGTTCACATGAAATAGATTACTTAACTTGGATTTTTGGAAACCCATTAAAGATTCAATCAGAGTATGTAAAAACTAAATTTATCAAATCAGATGCAGAAGCTATATGTGATGTAATTCTGAGATTCAAGAATAATGTTTTAGGAACTATTCATATAGATTTTGTAAGAAGAAAATACAAAAGAACGTTAGAAATTCTTTGTGAAAAAGCAGTAATTAGATGGTCATTAAGTTCAAACAAAATTGAAATTTTCATTCCAAATAAGGCTAAAGAGACAGTCATAAAACTAGAAGAGGATGTTAATGACATGTATTTGAATGAATTAAAACATGTGATTTCCTGCATAAATAATAAGAAAAAATCAGATATTATTGATATAGAAAATGGAATAAACATTTTAAAATCATCTAAGAAAATAAAAGAAAATAAAATCTAAAATTGTTTTAAAAATGAATTAAATCGGATAGACGTTATTAATATTAAAAATGGCATCAAGAAAATTTTTTCTAAAAAAGTAATTTGACGACTTTTTAATGGTGTCCAGAAATCAGTCTGGAATGCATGAAAAAATGACAGTATTTTTCTAGATAATCTAAAACTTTTTCCAGTTGTTGAAAAAAATTCATAGTCACTTTTTCCAAACATGTTCCACCTACGTAAGGTTTCAGATACACTATCAGTTCCTATTTCATAACAAAATACATTAGCAATTCCAAGACTATATCCATTTTGAACTAATCTATTACAGAGTTCGGTATCATCAGAAAATGTCGAATTTATATTAAATTCAAATTTGTCTAGAATTTCTCTGACATATAACATTGGAGTTCCAATTATACTACGTTTACCAGGAAAAATTTTTGCCTTTTTGTATAATGATAATGCTGTTTTTAGATAAGAATTTTTTCCTTTCATAAGATTAAGACAAGAAACACCAATCCAATTTTGTTCATTCATCATATCTAACATTTCTAGAATTGATTTTGAAGGCATAATGTTATCTGGGCCAATAAAAATAACATATTTTGTTTTAGAATGTTTTAACCCAATATTTCTAGCGTTGCCTAATCCAGTTCCAGGATCTGAAAAAATATAATCAGTGTATTTAGATACAATTTCTTTGGTGCCATCGATAGAATTTGCATCTACCAAAATAATTTTTTCAATACCGTTATCAATTATAGATTTTATACAATCTTCAATGGTACTACTAGAATTTTTAGTACAAACAATTCCAGTAATTTCATTTAATTTAGAATTCATTGTTTCTTTATTTTGAAAACTTCTAGTTGATAAAAAAATGTTTTTAAACTAAGTTTTCAACTAGGTTAAGATGAATTTTTTACATAAAAATCTCTTTAATTTATAAGAATGAGATAGTTAGAAATTTTATTGGAAAAAAATGAAATAATTTCTCAGATTGAATCTTTAATTAAAACATATTTTTCTAATGAAAAACATGAATTTATTCCCAATGAAACTAAAATTCCTATTGCAGCCCCAACATATGATGCTGATGAAGTAATTGAATCAACAAAGTCTCTTTTAAGTACATGGGTGACCATGGGAGAAAAAGTAAATCAATTTGAAAAAATGTTTGCCGAATATATCGGTTCAAAATATGCAATAATGGTCAATTCAGGTTCTTCAGCAAACTTGCTTGCATTATCAATCCTTACAAATCCAAAAATTTCAAAATTGAAACCAGGTGACGAAGTCATCACACCAGCATTAACATGGGTAACAACAGTATATCCAATTTTAAACAATGGGTTAAAACCAGTTTTTGTGGATGCAGACCTGCATTCATTTAACATAGATTCATCTAAGATTGAAGATGCAATAACTGAAAAAACAAAAGCGATTATGCCAGTACATCTTTTAGGCAGGCCAGCTGATATTAAAAAAATAAAAAATATTGCAGAAAAACATGATTTAGTTTTGATTGAGGATACATGTGAGGCACACGGTGCCGAATTTGAAGGACAAAAAGTAGGTTCATTTGGAGATTTAGCAACTTTTAGTTTTTTCTTATCCCATCACATTACTACAATTGAAGGAGGAATGGTATTAACAAATAATGAAGAATTGTATGAGGTAGGAAAGGCATTACGAGCGTTTGGTTGGACAAGAGATCTTAATCAAAAGGAATCATTTGAACAGGAAAACCCAAAGCTAGATCCACGATTTTTGTTTATCAATTTGGGATATAATTTAAGACCAACAGAAATTCAGGGAGCATTCGGAATACATCAACTAGGCAAATTAAATAATTTTATCGATATAAGAAGAGGAAATGCAGAGTATCTTAATAATAGATTAGCAAAGTTCTCAGACATACTACAATTACCATATGATGATCCACATTCAAAGCATTGCTACTTTGGATATCCAATTCTAATTAAAGATAATTCTAAATTCACTTACAAAGATTTTGTTGATTATTTAGAAGGGAAAAAAATTGAAACAAGACCCATAATGGCTGGAAACATTGTAGAACAACCATCTTCAAAATTATTTGAATATTCCATTAGTGGAGATTTAAAAAATGCAAACAAAATAATGGAAGATGGTATATTTTTACCTAATCACCAGATGCTAAGAGAGAAAGAAAGAGAATACATGGCAGATAGTATTATTGAATTTATTCAATCAAAAATTAATTAGTTTTTTTGGTTAATGAGTCATATCCAGACATTGCAGCATCCCAAGGGAAGTATTCTTTCTTCAACCATCTCTCCCATCTTTGGATATCTTCTTCAACCATAATTTTAACAAGTTTTTTAAATTTAATTTTTGGACTCCAATTCAATTTTTTCTTAGCTTTTGAATTATTACCTTTAAGAAAATCTACATCATAAGGACGAAGATGTTCTTTAGTAGATTTGATTTTAGAGGTTGAAATTCCAGCTACTTTACATGCTTCAGCAACTAATTCTTTTACTGAGTGAGATTCATTTGTAGATAAAACTATATCTTCAGGAGATTTTTGTTGTAACATCATCCACATACCTTCAACATATTCAGGAGCATAACCCCAATCTCTTTTTGCAGAAAGATTGCCCAAAGATAGTGAATTTGATAGGCCTAATGAAATTTTGGCAACACCATTAGAAACTTTTCTTGTGACAAATTCTAAACCTCTAATTGGCGATTCATGATTAAACAATATACCATTTAACGCAAACATATCGTAACTATGTCTATACATGTCTACCATCCAAAATGCATATAATTTTGCTGTTGCATAAGGACTAGATGGATAAAATGGAGTTTTTTCATTTTTAATTTTAGATTTTTCACTTCCATAAAGTTCGCTAGATGACGCCTGATAAAATTTAATTTTTGGATTGAATTTTTTGATTTCTTCAAGAATTCTTACAACTCCAAAACCAGTAACATTTCCTGTATAGATAGGTTGGCTAAAGGAAGCAGCAACAAAACTTTGAGCTGCAAGATGATAAACTTCATCAGGATTAGAATGTATTAACGCATCATGAATAGATCTAGAATCCAACATTTCTGCAGAGATAAGATCAATTTTATCATAAATTCCCAAATAATGAAGTCTCCAAAAGTTTGGAGTAGACAAACGCCTATAAGTTCCAAAAACTTTGTATCCTTTTTTTAGGAGAAAATCTGCAAGATAAGATCCATCTTGTCCAGTTATTCCAGTAATTAATGCTCTTTTCATTCAAAAAATTTTCAACAAGTTTTCATTAAAAGGTATCGAATTAAATACAAAAACTTATGCTAGTGTACAATCAAGAAGTCATATGCGCGTATTAATCACAGGACACACAGGATTTATTGGAACATATCTTACAAATTATTTAGTTTCTAAAAAATATGATGTAATTGGTTTATCACCAAAAAGTAACAAAAAATTGAAAATTAAACAGATTAAAAAAGATATACGAAAAGTAAAATCAACTGACATTAGCGGTAAAATCGACATAATAATCCATTTGGCTGCAATAACAGATGTAAATTATTGTCAAAAAAATCCTTTTGAGTGTTATTCAGTAAATTCTTTTGGAACTCAAAAAATACTTCAAATTGCAAAAGAGAAAAAATCTAAAATGGTTTTTTTGAGTTCTAGTCATGTTTATGGAAAACCAAAAAACAATCCCATATCAGAAAAATTTCAAACAAATTCAACAACTATTTATTCTGCCAGTAAAATATCATCAGAGATTTATTGTAAATCTTATTCAAATTCATTTGGAATGGATGTTTCTATTATTCGTCCTTTTTCTGTTTATGGTCCACATCAACCAGAAAATTTTCTAATTTCATCAATATTAAAACAATTAAAAAACAGTAATACGGTTAAAATTGGCAGAGTAACACCAAGAAGAGACTTTGTGTACATTAGCGATGTTGTGAAAGGAATTGAAATTATTTTAAAAAATACAAAAGGATTTAATATTTTCAACATAGGATTTGGAAAAAGTTATTCTGTAAAAGAAGTATTAGAAATTCTAAAGACAGTATCAAATAGAAAATTCAAGGTAAATTCAATAAAGAAAAATTTTCGACAAATAGAAATTCCTGAAATAAGATCAAATTCAAAAAAACTACAAAAACTTGGTTGGAAACCTGAAATTCCATTTAAAAAGGGCATAAGAATAATGTTAGAAGAGAATTTTTAAAAAATTACTTTTTAAATTAAGAAATTCTACTAATTACGGATTTGGCAATATTTCCACGTAGTTGATTTTTCACATCATTTTTTTCAATTGCATGTTTGAGTTGTTCTAAAGATTCATAAATTTTCTCTAACGTAAAAGAAATTTCTTCCTCAGAATGTGAAAAAGATAATAAAACGGTGTTAGGATGCATAAAAATTCCATTTTCAACTAAATTTTGTAAAAATAAACTCTTGTATAACAAAGAATCATTTCCAGTATTATCTAAAAGATGGAATTTCAATCTCTGAGGAAAACCAATACAGGTTCCTGAAATTTCTAATTCTTGTGTAAATTTGTTAAAAGAATTTTTGATTTGAGAACCTAATTTTTCCATATGACCACAAATATCATATTTTTGATATTGTTCTACTGTAGCAACACACGCAGCTAAGGATAATGCTTCTCCAGCATATGTGGTAGAAACAAAAACATCATCAAAAAATTTCATATATTCTGATTTTCCAACAATTGCAGCTAGAGGCATGCCATTAGCTATTCCTTTAGCAAAAGTTGCCATATCAGGTTTTACACCAAAATATTCTTGTCCGCCACCTTTAGAAAGTCTAAATCCTGTCAGAATTTCATCAAATACAAGTAATGAGTTATTTTCATGAGTGGTTTTTTTTACTTTAGAAAGAAAATCGTCTTTTGGTAAATCAAATACTGCGGGTTCCATAATAACAGCCGCAATTTGATTTTTATGTGTAACAAACAATTTTTCAAGGGATTCAAAATCATTGTATTCAAAAGTTTTGATCAAGTTTTTATTAAATTCTGGAATTCCAGAATTTCTATTTGTTATAATACTATACCAATCATCCCAAACACCTCCAGAACCACAATAAAGTATCATATTTTTTTTAGTGATAGCTCTACATGCACGTACTGCACCCGTAACAGCATCAGAACCTGTTTTTGTGAATCTAGTCATTTCTGCACAAGGTATAATTTTTTTAAGAGATTCTGCAGCTTCAATTTCTTTAAAATGTGGTAAAGAAAAAATTATTCCTTTTTCTAATTGTTGAGAAATTGCTTCATTTATTTCAGGCACATTATATCCTAAAACAATTGGTCCCAAAGCCATCAAATAATCAATGTATTCATTACCATCAACATCAACAATTCTTGAGCCATGTGCACTATCAACATATGTAGGATAAACACCCTCTACAAAACTAGAAGGAGATTTACTAAATGTTTGAGCAAGTGAAGGCAGTAATCCTAAACCTCTATTTTTCATCGAAGTAGAAGTTGAAAGTTTTAATCCCATTAAACATCATAGGGTTGATTTTAGAATAATAAACTTTGTACTATGATTTTGGTTTTATTAATTTAGAATCAGTTAGAATTTGTTTAAGATCAGATTTAGGAATTTTTTCTACATTATCTGATGAGTATTTTTCCATTTGTTCCAATTTTTTGATTTCGGGGTAATTTTCTAAGATTTTGTTTTCAGGTATATTTGGATCAAAAATGACATAACTTCCCCTATATTCCCAAGCATATCGCATTTCTTCTTCACCAATAAGAGTCTCATGCATTTTTTCACCGGGCCTAATTCCAATAATTTTTTCATTTGTTTTTCCAAGTAATTCAAAAAGAGCAGTTTTAACATCATCTACGGTATAGGCATCTAATTTTGGCACAAATACTTCGCCTCCTTTTCCCGATTCTGCAGAACTCAGAATAAAATCCAATGCGTCATCCATAGTAATACTAAATCTAGTCATATTTGGATCAGTTATTGTTACATCTGTTTTTGATAAAATTTGTTCTATTAAAATTGGAACAACCGAACCACTACTTCCCAAAACATTACCATATCTAATGGTGATGAATTTTGTTTTATGTCGTAAAGGGTTTAGAAAGTTTTTAGCAGTAACAAATAATTTTTCCATCAAAAGTTTTGATGCGCCATATGTATTAAGAGGGGAAACTGCTTTATCAGTTCCGATGCCTACAACTAATTCAACATTTTGTTCTAGACAAGCATCAATTACATTTTGAGTTCCAATAACATTAGTTTTGATTGCTTCAAAGGGATTGTATTCAATTACTGGTACGTGTTTTAATGCAGCAGTATGAAAAACAATATCTACACCTTCCAAGGCTCTAATTAATCTTGGAAGATCTTTTATGTCTCCAATAAAATAACTTAATCTAGAATCAGAAATTTTTCTTGCCATCTCTACTTGGTTACTTTCGTTTCGACTTAGGATTCTAAGTGCTTTGATATCATAAGTCAACAATCGTTTTGTTAGAGCTTGACCTAGAGAACCTGATCCTCCAGTAATTAGAATAGTTTTTCCTTCGAACATGTTATGGAGAATAATTGTCTTGTATTTTAATGCAATAATTTATTTTTGCTAATTATAGATTGGTTTTCCCGCAGTATCACTATCTCCAGATAAACTAGAAACCGTTACCAAGGTGGAAAAACACATCCATCTACCATCAGATCTAGTCCAATCCAAGGGGAAGTTAGGATCAACAGGATCAACCCCATGTTGAATTGACGGGTAGAAAATTATAGAATCGCCAGGATTTAGTAAAGAATCAATGTATTCTTTCTCACCTTTTTCATTTCTACAAAATAAACCACCTTCACCATAATCGTCTGGAATTTTACTTAAGATGGTATTTACAATTACTTTTTGTCCTACATCAGGATCTTTGTGTTCTTGCATGTATCCTCCACCTCTAGGATATTGTTGTACAAGTGGTACAGAAACAAAACCATCTTTGATTTCAGATAAGGCATAATCTTCTGGCAAATCTGATAAAAGATTACGCAATTTGAATTGTCGTTTAAAATAATTTTGTACAGATTTTGATTCATCATTCCAATAAAAAAATGAGTAAAGGTGTAAAATTGATTTTACCTTTGATTTTTCAGGATTATTATCTATTCTATGATAATTGGGGGTTCCGGATTTTACAGATGGACTTGATTCAGGAATTTTTGTAGAAAATTCTTTAGAGAAATTTCGAAGATGAACAGCCTCTTCTTCAGATAACATTCCTCTAACAAGTGCAATTTTTCCAGAACGAACATTATTTTTTATAATATCCAAATCAGTATCCAATTTTATAGTATCATCATTTCTTTCTAGAACATTAACTTCAAAGAATTCCAATTGTTAACAGTATGAATAAAGAGGTATAAAATAATATGTTTGGTTAAATATCAGAAATTTTCCAGGTATGAAAAAAATTGCTGAGAAGATTTTCCAGGATATGAGATATACTCTTTTAGAAATTTTTGTGCATCAGAAAGTAAATTTTGTCTAAATTCTTGGTTGTTTAGAGTTTTTTCAAGAGTATTTGGAAAATTGTTTAGAGAAGTTAACATTTTCGGATTTTGTTCAAAAATTAATGCTTTACCAAATCCGTAATCTTTCACATCTACAGAAATAACAGGTTTTTGGAGTATTATTGCCTCTAAAATACTAGTAGAAATATCAGTGGTGATTAGTAATTTACATTGAGAAATAAGATTAATCATATTACTATGTTTTAAAACAACTATATTTTCATCAATATTTTTTACAAGTTTTTCTATATCTTGTTGTTCCATAAAAGGATGTAATTTTATTACAAGTTTTTCTCCTTTTTCTAATATTTTTTCAGAAATTTCTTTTACAGATTGTTCAAATTTTGAGATAGAATCTACAGTTAGATCATTCACAAAATTTCGTATTGGAGAGGTAACAGCGAATAAAATAAAATCATTTTTCTTTTGAATATTTGTAGAAAAAATATCATCATACAAAGGAGCTCCAATAATTTCTAGTTTTTTAGAATCGATTTTTGAATCAATACAAAATGAATGTGTTAATTTTCCCCATAACAATAATTTATTAGATTTTATTGGAACTACACCATCAAATTCACGTCTAAAAAGATAATCTGGATGTAGTGTTTCAATACTCAAACCATGAGATAAGAGAAAAACTGGAACATTATTTTTTTTGGCAAAATGTAAAATGATTTGTTCGATTGATCCAGATTCATATAAAATTACTATTTCATCCAACAACACTAAAGAAAAAAGTTCCTTAACTCTTTCGATTTCTTTAATTGCAGTTTCAATCCATTTCAATGAAAATTCCTTGAGAATTGGTTTGATAATACACCAATAATTTACACCATTTATCAGAAAAATATCAAACTTGTCCATATTATGTAATTGAGAAGAAAATTCTTTTTGTCGTAATCTAATTTCATTTTTTATAAAATCATCTTTTTTGTCAAAAGAGGAAGAACTTCCCACAACACATTTAGTTTTTTTTAAAATTGAATAAGACTCTCGATTCCAAAATGTTGGTCTACGTCGATTATACAAAATTACATTAGTTTTGGCATGATTAGACTCTAAAAGTAAATCTTTGAATCGTATAGTATCAAATTCCACTAGTAGAAGATTTTTTTGTTCTGAATTAAGATCTGACGAATTTAATGTTTTAAGAAATTTCTCTGAAAAATTTTTTAGTTTTTGAAATTTATCCTTGGAAAGAGAAAGATTTAGTGATTTTTTTCCAACTTTAACTTTATAGTTAACTGAATTGAAAACTAGTTCAGTTTTAATCTTAGATTGATTAGAAAAAATACTTACATTTTCAGAGAACAAATTTGTTATTGGTTCTAATTCTTTTGTTACAAGAAAATGGAAACTAGGATATTTTTTTGTGATTTTTGATAATTCAAAAATTTTTTTTATGTATGGAACCAAAAAAAAATGGAAGTCACGATAAAATAAATTTGCAATATCAATATTTTCATAGATTAAAGAATCAAATCGGTGATAAGTGGACCATTTAGCTGCGATAAAAGAATTTTTTTCAATTTCATTGAAATTTTCTGTTTCTAAAAATTCATCAGATATTTGGTGAGAAATATGTTCATTTTCTAAAAGAATGTGTGATTCATAATCAAAAGATATGATTTTAATATTTTTTTGAGAAAGATATTTTTTTAATTCTTCTATTGTACCGTTTTTATCAAAAAGAATTATTGTGGAATGAGTTTTTTCATTCAACTTTCCATTTCTCCCAGTCATACTCTTCATAAAGCACATTTTTCATTTCACCATCATCGGGTTTCCAAGATACATTTGCCAAGACCAAAACAATTGAATTTTGTTTGGATATGTTAATGTGTGCAGAAGATATGTTTTTTGGGACATGTACTAACACAGGATTTTCTTCGCCGGAAATAATTTCATCATAATTTCCATTTTTATCCTTAATGACAAATACAACTTTTCCACTAATACAAGTCATAAAACTATCTCGTTTTGTATGCAAATGAGGTCCTTTTTTTTCACCAGGGTTGACAGTTGTTACGTAAATCATTTTTGGATCTATTTTGAATTTGGAATCCCAATCTCTCCAAACCACAGTTAATTTTCCATTAACGTGGCCATCAAAAATATCCTTGGTAAAATGATCTTCCAAGTCAAAAGAACTATGATCACTAGTCATTATGATTATATTAAAAATACGTTATAAATAATCACATCTTTTTAGAGAAGAATTGAAAAATAATAAATCTTCTATTAATTAATGCATATTATTGAAAATTTTAGTTACTGGAGGTTTAGGATTCATAGGAAGTAATTTTATTCATATTTTACAGAAAAAACATCCAAAGTACAAAATCATAAATTTAGATGCAGAACTAAGTGGTTCAAATAAACGCAATCTAGACGGAATAAAAAATAAAAATTATCAATTTGTTAAGGGAAATATTACTAATCAGAAATTATTAGAAAAAATTATTCCCAAAGTAGATGTTGTAATTAATTTTGCAGCTGAATCTCATGTAGATAGGAGCATAAATAATCCAAAACCATTTATTGATTCAAACATATTTGGAGTATTTTGTATCCTAGAATCAATTAAAAAATATAATAAAAAACTAATTCATATTTCAACGGATGAAGTTTTTGGTAGTTTAAAAAAATCTAGTGCGGATGAAAAATATAATTATAATCCATCAAGTCCATATGCATCATCAAAAGCTTCAGCAGAATTATTGATAAAATCATATATAACAACATTTGGTTGTAAGGCAATTATTACTAGATGTACAAACAATTATGGCCCCAGACAATCTTTAGAGAAATTAATTCCAAAAATAATTTCACTTGCTTCAAAAAACAAGAAAATTCCAATTTTTGGTAAAGGGACAAACATTAGAGATTGGATTTTTGTAGACGATCATTGTAATGCTATTATCAAAATTTTAAAAAAAGGCAAATATGGAGAATCATACAATATTTCAGCATCAAATGAAGTAGACAATCTCACAATTGTTAAAAAAATTTTAAACATGATGGATAAATCTGAAAAACTGATAAATTTTACAAAAGATAGACCAGGTCATGATTTTAGATACAGTCTAAAGTCATCTAAAATCAAAAGAGAATTAAAATGGAAACCTGAAAACAGGTTTCAAGAAGGGTTAGAAAAAACCATCAATTGGTATTTGTTAAATACGAAATCATGGTCAAAATTTTCTACGGTAGAATTATCCAAAGCCGAATGGAAAACTAGATAACTAAATTACCATAATTTTTCTAATAATTGAAAGGAATCATACTACATGGTGGTCATGGAACTAGATTACGGCCACTAACCCATACAGGACCAAAACAATTGCTACCAATTGCAAATAAACCAATGTCTCAATATTGTCTTGAGGCTATCAAAAATACAGGAATAACAGAAATTTGTATTATAATTGGAGGAATTGGTTCAAAAAAAGTAAGAGAATATTATGGGACAGGAAAAGAATTCGGGGTAAAAATTACATACATAGAACAAGACGAACCAAAGGGGATTGCACATGCAATCGATCTGTGTAAAGATTTTGTTAATAATGAAAAATTTTTGGTGTTTTTAGGAGATAATATTATTAAAAAAGACATTAGCGAGTATGCAAAAGATTTTCAAGAATCTAATACAGAAGCATCTCTTTTATTATGTAAAGTATCTAATCCATCACAATTTGGAATTGCTGAACTGAATTCTGATGGAAGTATTAAGAAAATAATGGAAAAGCCAAAAAATCCTCCTTCAGATCTTGCAGTAACAGGAATTTATTTTCTAACACCAAAAATTTTTGATGTGATTTCTAGATTAAAGCCATCATGGAGAAATGAATTAGAAATAACTGATGCATTACAAATGCTACTAAGTGAAGGTAATAAAATCAAATATTATATGATTACAGATTACTGGAAAGACACTGGAACTCCACAAGACATTATTTTTGCAAATTCAGAAATATTAAAAAATATGACACCATATTTTGATGCAAAAAAAGAAGAGAATATTGAATTAAATGGAAACATAATGGTTGGAGAAAATACATGCATTAACTCGGGTTCAAAAATTATTGGTCCAGTAATTATTGGAAAAAATTGTATAATAGATTGTGAAATAGGTCCTAACGTAAGTATTGGAGATAATTGTATTTTAAAAAAATGTAAAATTAAAGATTCAATAATTATGGATAATTGTAAAATAGAAAATGAGTCAATATTGAAAAATAGCATTATTGCATACAATTCTGAAATTAAACCATCCTCATCTACTGAAAATGAAAAAATGTTATTACTCGGAGAAGGCAGTAAAATAACAATTTAAAATAGAAAAGGATTTTTAGTCAACAAAGAATAATTCAGAGAAAACATTGGAAACGAAAATCCCCTTAATCAGCATTGTAATTACCAATTTTAATGGAGGGGATTTACTGTTAGAATGTTTAGAAACAGTATTTAAAACAAATTACAATAATTTTGAAGTTATTTTAGTAGATAATTGTTCAGATGATAATAGTCACAATATTGCTAAAGAAAGATTTCCAAGAATTTCATTAATTGAAAATAATGAAAATCTTGGTGCAGTAGGAAGAAATTCAGGAATAAAAAATGCAAAAGGAGATTTCATAGTACTCTTAGATAACGATACAAAAGTAGATTCAGAATGGCTAAATGAATTCTTGAAAAGTTATGAAAAATTTGGTTATGGAATGTATCAAGGCAAATTACTGTTAATGGATTCACCTGAGAAAATTAATTCAGCTGGATGCATGATAAACATTTTTGGTTTTAGTTTTGCAAAAGGTACAGGAGAAATTGACAAAGGACAATATGATCATGAAATAGAAATTAATTTTCCAGCAACAGCTTGTGCATTTGTACCTAAAAAAATTTTTGAAGAAATAGGGTATTTTGATGAAAAATTTTTTGCGTATTTAGATGATACAGATTTTGGATGGAGAGCAATGAAGCAAAATATTTCATCATATTTTGTTCCTTCAGCTATAGTTTTTCATAAATGGAGTAATACAACTAAATGGAGTCCTCTAAAGTATTATCTTTTAGAGAGAAATAGACAAATTTGTATCAACACATTATTTTCAGAAAAATCATTATCAAAACTAAAACCATTTTTAAAAATTGTTGATTATGGGATAACAAAATTATATGAAAAAAATGGTATGCTTGATGAAAAAAGAAAAGCTGATGAATTTATTAAAAATAACAAGCAATATTTAGATAAAAAATCAGATATGGTCAGATCAAATACAATAATTTCAGATAAAGAAATTATAAAAAAATTCTCGGATGAGGTTCCAGTTCCAAAAGAATCAATCGGAAATCAGGGGATGTTGAATAGAGTGTTGTCAGTTAATAGTAAAGTAGCAAAATCAATTATCTAAAAATCAAAAAAGACACAAAAATTTTTGTGAATAGATTTGGTGAAGCAGGTATATTAACTATAAAAATGGAAACTAATTATACAAAAAAAATGGCAAAATATAGAAAAATTTTACTTACTAGACCCCCAACAGGTTCAAATGCATTACAAGGAGGTTCTGATGCAGATCCTCATCCACAACCCCCATTAGGTCTTGCGTATCTTGCAGGAGTTATTGAAAAATTATCAGATGTAGAAGTATTAGACATTCTTGATGGTAACTTTTCAGAGAACTATGTTGAGGATGTAAAAAAAATTGTGGAAGAGAAAAATCCCGATTTAATAGGATTTAGTGCATTTACTCCATTTGCGAATCCAGCATTAATGGCAATCACAGAAATAAAAAAAATTAATCCAAATATTTTAACAGTTTTGGGAGGTCCTCATGCAGTTTTAGCTGAAGTGACAATGAAAAAATGTGTAGATCTTGATGTAATCGTATATGATGAAGGAGAAGGACAAATTGAAGAGATTGTTTTAGGAAAACCTCTTGATGAAGTTTCTGGATTATTTATTAGAAAAGATGGAAGAATTGTTCCAACTCAACCAAGAGATTACATAAAAGATATGGATGACTTACCTTATCCTGCATATCATAAGTTACCTAATTTTCCTGATGGGTATCATCCTCATCCACCAAAAAGTACTGGTAAAAAATGGTGTAGTATCATGTGGTCAAGAGGATGTCCATTTTTCTGTAATTATTGTAATAGAGAAAATAGTTTTGGATTAAAATTTAGAAATCAATCTCCAGAGTATGTTGTAGAACATATAAAATATCTTCATGAAAAATATGGAATTGAAGAGCTTACATTCTATGATGATGTAATGTCTCTGAATAGAAAAGCAACTATGAAACTAATGGAGTCGTTAACGCCAGAAAATCTTGGATTTAAATTAGAATGGGATGCAGAAACAAGAGTAGATTTAGTTGACAAAGAATTACTTTTAGAAATGAAGAAAGCAGGATGCAGAATGATATCATATGGAATTGAACATGGTGTTTTTATCCATGAAATAAAAGGTGGCAGAGCTACTCTAAAACAAGCAGAAGATGCAGTAAGATGGACTCATGAAGCAGGAATACAGACTGTCGGATATTATATGATTGGTTTACCTGATGAAACAGAAGAAACAATAAAGAAAACAATAGAATTTGCAAAGAAGTTAGATTGCACATACGCACAATTTGCTATCACCATGCCATTTCCTGGAAACAAATTGTATGATGAGGCAGTAAAATCAGGATTAGTAAAATTAGATGATACATGGGATCAGTTTGTTTATGCAGGAGTTGGTTCAGGAGGAATTCAAGCACCAGTATTAACTACAAATGCATTATCTGCAAAAGATCTTGAATATTGGGCAAAAAGAGCTTATCAGGAATATTACTTTAGACTAGGTTACATTGCAAAAAGATTTTTGAAAATACGCAGTCTTAAAGATCTAAAAATGAATTATGACGGATTCAGAATGTTAAAAAAAGATACTTCATAAAATTAGGTTTTTTGTTCTTCAAAATATTGAATAGTTTGTTTAATTCCTTCTTTAACTGAGACTTTTGGTTTCCATCCTAGTTTTTTTAATTTAGAATTATCTACCAAAAAATTTCCAACATCAACTTTTTTAGTATATTTTGGGGTAGATGCATATTTTATTTTTGAATTAGTTAATTCTTCCAAAATTTTTCCAATTTGATAAAACCAGGTTTTTTTACCAGATGCAATCCAATAAAGATTTCCGGGTTTTCCTTTTTTCATAATTTTGATAATAGCATCCACAACATCTGAAATGTAGATTACATCACGAAAGAATTTTCCACGATTAAATATTGTTATATCATGATTAAGATATGCTTCATGAATCAAATAATTTAAGGCATTTTTTGTAGAAATTGTTTTTTCACGTGGACCAAATGAATTTGTAATTCTAAAAATTCTAGTATCAATTCCATAAACTAAATTATATGTTTGACAATAATGCTCACTTGCCAATTTATTTATTGCATAAGGAGAATTTGGAGTACAGATAGAGTTTTCAGTAACTGGTAGTTTTTTTGGTTTTCCTATAACAATGAAAGTACTTCCCAAAATAAATTTAGTTTTTAAATTTAATTGCCTAATACTTTCAAGAAAATTTAAGGTTGAATTTGTATTACTCTTTAGATCAGTAAAAGGTTTTTTGAATGAAATAGAATGTGAAGTTTGACCGGCTAAATGAATTATGATATCTGGTTTATGTTTTTTCACCAATTTGAATATAGAATTAAAATTAGATACATTAGCAGTTTCCAATTTTACGTTCTTTGAAGTTGTTGGAAAATTAATTAATTTTGATTTATTACGTACAAGTAAAATTAAATTATTTTTATTGAGTAATTTTTCTGATAGATGACTACCAATAAATCCAGAACTTCCTGAAATCATTATTTTCATGCAAAATCTTCTTACAAGAAGTTTATTAAGTTAAAAAAATTGAAAATTCAAACATTAGTAATGATTTAAACACAAACATTATCAAATCCACAAAAATTAATTAAAATAATGTCATTGTACGTTAAAATAAAGTGGAAGTCAAGATGGTTTTCTACTCAAGTCTTGTTAGGTTTATTGTGGATTCTCAAGAGTCAAGTAGTTAAAAACGTCCAAATTTGTAATAAAATGGTTTGAGTTTAATATGACAGATATTTGGGGGAAAATAAAAAAAATTGTTTTCAGGACAGAAGATTTACAATATATAGGATTAGCAAACGTTGCAACCAAAGCTATTGGGGGTTTATTTTGGTTTTTTGTAGCATCATTAATGGAAGCTGATGTTTATGGCCAGATAAGCTACATCATTGCAATTGCCATGATGGGAATGAAAATTTCTTCAATTGGTTCAAATCAAACAATTATTGTACTTACTGCAAAAAAAATTGCCATTCAACCAGTAATGTTTTTGGTTGTATTAATTACGGGTTCAATTGCAGCTATCATATTATTTTTCACGTTTGAGGATAATGTTATTAGTGTATATTTACTTGGAGGGTTAATTTTTGAACTCGGCATTTCAAGTTTGTTAGGTTACAAATTTTATAAAAAATATTCAATATACTTAATTGCTCAAAAAATATTATCTGTTATTTTAGCTCTAAGTTTGTTTTTTTTAATTGGTCCAAATGGAATAGTGTTAGGAATCGGATTATCATTTTTAATTTTATTACCTAGAATCATTATTGCTTTTAAAAATGAAAGAATTCAATTTTCAATATTAAGAGAAAAATTCAGGTTTACAATGCATAATTATGGATTATCAATCGAAAAAATTCTTAATGGTCAAATTGATAAAATAATTATTGTTCCCCTTCTAGGATTTGTATCTTTAGGAAATTTTTCGTTAGGATTTCAAGTTCTTTCAGTGTTGCTTATTATTCCATCTATTGCATTCACGTATAACTTACCAAGAGATGCTAGTGGACTACCAACCAAACGTCTAAAGATTATTGCTGTAATCATTTCAATAATTTTTGCAATTTTAGGTATGATTCTTGCACCAATTCTCATCCCTTATTTCTTTCCAAAATATGAAGATGCAGTACAAATAATTCAAATATTAAGTGTAAGTGTTATACCTACTACAATTACAGGTGGATTTGTATCATATTATTTGGGACATGAAAAAACTAAAACGGTTTTAATTGCTCAAGCCATAACAATCATCAGTTACATAGTTGGGATCTATACTTTGGGTGAAATATATGGCATTATTGGAGTTTCAATCGCATTTGTAATGTCAACAATTTTCCAAACTGTTTATTATACAGTTATTTGGAAAATTAAAAAAGAACAGATATGATTGCTATAGAAAGAACTTTAATTATAAAAAATATTTAAAATTTAGAAATTGAAAAAAATTCGTATTCTTGTTGTATTACCAATCCATCCAAGTAGAACTTCAGAAACAACGTTAATTATAAAAAATATTCTAGGAGAGTTAAGGAAAAAATCAAATCCGCATATAATTTGGTTAGTGTATTCTACAAAAAAAATAGTAACAAAACATGATGAAAATGAAACAATAATAGATATTCATGATTACAAAAACTTTGTAGATATTTTAAAATCTGAAAAACCAGATTTGGTTTATGCGACAGCAAGTTATTCTTTAATTGATTTTGCGGCATCAAGTGCTGCAAGATATCTTGGAATACCTGTACTATCAAAACTAATGAATAAAGTTGCAGTAGTTTCAAAAAATTTAAGAAAGTCAGTTATTACAAGGTTGTTTGAGACATCACTACCTACTGATGAAAATGATTCACAAAAACAATTTATGAAAAGGGGTAAATTTTATTTTTACAAATGGAAATTTTTAGTTAATACATTAATTGCGACTAAGAAAAACAAAATTAAATCATTAATGATAGGTATCAAGATTTTGAAATATAATATGAGTATAGGTAGGCATGAAGGAACACCTGAGTTTGCAAATGATATGCATTGGTTAGAAAGCAATAGTAGAGTTAACAGATTAATTGAATTAGGTTATAAATCAAATTCATTAGTTGTGACTGGAAATCCAATGTATGATCATGTGTTCCAAAAACTTAATCAATTAAAAAAAATTGAAAATAAAGTACCAGTAATATTATTCATTCCAACTTCATTATATGAACATGGGATTATACCAAAGAAAGAAAATGAAATTATCTTTAAAAAAATACTTGAAAAACTAAATGAAAATAAAAAAATTAAAATTAAAATTAAAATTCATCCGTCATCACAACAATTTTCTTATTACAAAGAAATGACGACATCGATAGATGAAAAGATAGAAATTTTTCAAGAGGGAGAGTTACTTGAATATGTTGAAAGTGCAGATTTGATAGTATCATATTCAGGATTTAGTACTACTCACCTATATGCACTATTAAGTAACAAACCACTAATTTTGTTAAATATTTTTGAATACGACAAAGGACCATTATTACAGAGAAATATTGCAGTTGAATGTAAAAATATTGAAAAAATTAATGAGTTAATTTCATCAACATTAGAAAACAACCCCATAGATGGAGAATCTATTTCTAATTACATTGAAGAATTTTTTTATAAAACTGATGGAAAAGCTGCAGAAAGATTATCAGATATAATAATTAAATTAATTAAAAAAAGTTAAATTAAATTTTTATGATTTTCTAAAATATCAACAATTCTTTTTGTTCCTTTTCCATCTATTAGTTTAGGTCCAGTAGAATTCATTGATTTTCTTAACACAAAATTGTCTATTAAGTGGTTTAGTTTTGAAAGTAATTTTGTTTTAGAAATATGTTTAGAAAAACCAAGATTTATTCCAAATCCATTAGATTCTAAGAAAATTGCCGTTTCTTCTTCTTGTTTTTCACTGCCCATAGTCAGAGATGGAATACCACATTTACATAATTCTAATAACGTCATACCCCCAGCAGATATAGCAACATCATGTTTTACCATTTCGGAATACATATTGTTAACATTTTTTAAAATTTTTAGAGGTTTTACACAATTTTGTTTAGCAACTTTCAATTCATTCCAACAACTAAATCTAGGACCAATTACTGTAGTAATTCTAAAAAATTGCTCAGATTCATTAAGAATATTAATAATTTTAGGAATAAAACAACCTTGATCAGCTCCCCCCTGTAATAAAAGAAGTGAGCTGACAGATTTTTTGATTTTTTTGGATTTTTTAAAATTGTTTTTTAATATGGTATAATCTAAACTGGAAAGTCCGTTTTTAGGACCACTATTTGGATATAAAATATTCACTCCAAATGGAATTCGATCTTTATTTTTACCAACATAATCAATTGCAAAAAAAACTTTCGATATTTTTGTAAATTTATCTAATAATGAAGAAAATTCTGTTTTTTTATCTAAGATGAAAATATCACATTTGATTTTAGAAAAAAAAATTTTTTGTTGAGAAAGTTGTTTTGGAATTAATTTACATAAAAATCCATTTTTTTTAATAAATGATTGTACAAACGATGTAGTTGTTAGAAACATAACTTGATGATTTTTTTTAACCAATACTGATGCTAAATTCATAGTACGAAAAATATGACCCATGCCAATTTTGGAATTACCATCTGCTCTAATCATTATTTGAAGAGATTTTGTATTTGTAGAAGAATTCATTTTAAAATCAATCAGATTTCTTTGGAATCATAAATAACATAAAATTCATTGGTAAATTATCTGCCTCTAATTCATCAAATAAGTTTTCAAATGAAATTTGTTTTACATCATTCATATTTCCTAATAAAGGCACATCCATTTCTCGTGGAATATAATATAGAATATCATATCCATGTTTTTCAATATTTTCTAAAAGTTGTTTTGTTCCAGAAATTCCAATTAAAAATAGATGAATTTCCATGTGTATCAAGGGTTTGTATTTCTCAAGTGTGCGACACATACCTTTTACAATATTAACTTCAAAACCCTCAACATCCATCCTGATAAAATCTAGTCTAGGTAAAGATTTTTCTTCAACAAATGAATCAATTGTTTTCATAGGTACTCTGATTTTTTGAATTATAGCATCTGGTGGAGCATCAATAAATTTTTCTGTAGAAACACGAGACCAATTTGAACGATCGCTAACCAAAAATTCAATTTCACTATTTTCATTCCCGCAGGCGAAATTATAGACTTCGGTATTTGTTTTATTTTGTAATTCAATATTTTTTTTTAAATATTTGAAATTGATAGGAGACGGTTCAATAGAAATTACTTTTCCAGAATTTCCCACTACATTACTTTCTAAACAAGCATAATATCCAATATTACTTCCAACATCTAGACAATACATGTTCTTTTTTAAAAGTGAAGACAGTATTTTTGTACTTAATGGTTCATGAGTTTGAAACATCAAGAGTTCTTCAGAAATTCCAACATCATTGGGGATAGTTGTAAATTTGTATCCATTAATGTTAAGTACATGTTCTTTTGAAAGATCTAAAAAACGTCTTTTCAAAATTCTATAATTATAAAAGAAAATTCCCTTTATGGTTTTTGATATTCCAAAATGTTTTAAAAAATAATTTTTCATATAAGAGATTTTTGAGACGTATCCAGATTCCAATTATTCAAAAAAAAGTAACACAGTATTATATTATTTTGTAATTAAAGTAAAATTAAGGTGTTTTTAGAAAAATTATGTAAGTTTTTAATATTTTTTTAAGGTATCTTCTACAATTTCACAAATTATATGATAGATGATTCTATGTACTTCTTGTATTCTTGAAGTTGAATCAGAATTAACGATAATTGCAATATCAACAATTTTCCCTATTTTTCCTCCGTTATTACCTAATATTCCAATAGTAGGAACACCTTTTTTTCTAACAGACTTAATTGCATTCAAAACATTTTGAGAATTACCACTTGTAGAAATTCCTATAAGGACATCTCCTTTATTCACTAAACTTTCACATTGTCTACTAAAAATTTGATCAAAAGAATAATCATTTCCAATTGCTGTTAAAATAGACGAATCTGTTGTTAGTGCAATTGCAGGAAGACTTTGTCTTTCTTTTTTAAATCGTCCAACCAATTCTGCTGCAATATGTTGTGCATCTGCTGCACTACCACCATTTCCACATAAAATAATTTTTTTATTTTTTTTAAGAGACTTTATCAATATTTTTGTGGCACATTCAATATCATTACTTAGTATCTTTGAGTCTTCAATGGTTTTTATAGAATTATCAAAATAATTAAGAATCTTTTTTTCCATGTTATACCAAATTTTCTCTAAGCTTTTTCATCACAGAAATTTCCGAATCCCAGATTTTTTTCTTTCCATCCCCCAGAATTTTATCTACCATTCTAACATCTCTAACTAAACGAATTAATCCTGATGGTTCTAGTGATGCAGATTGATCGCTACCATACATTGAACGATCTAGAGTAATATGACGCTCCAAAGATGTAGCACCCAAAACTACTGCAGGTAATGAAATATTTGTGGCTCCCACTTCATGACCGCTATATCCTACATTACATTTGAATTTCTTTTTTAGAACAGAAATCAATTTTAGATTTGCTTCATTGGGATCCATAGGATAAGAACTATGACTATGCATCAACTCAAAAGGACAATTATAATTTCTAAAAATTTTTACTGCTTGGGCGATTTCCTTTATCGTACTCATACCAGTTGAAATAAAAGTATATTTTTTCTCTTCTGCAACAGACTCTAATAATTTTTTATGAACTACCATGGCTGAGGCAATTTTGTTATATTTTGTTTTAAAGCGTCTCATAGAAATTTGACTGTCTACATCCCAACATGACAGATACCAAGGAATTTTTTTAGACTTGCAATATTTGTCAATTTCTTTATATTGATTGATTGAGAACTCTAATCCGTTTTTTTGTTCTCTTTGTGTTGTTCCCCATGGACTTTCTCTTGGAGAATCCAATAGTTCTTTACTGTATACTTTTTCAACAGTACGTTTTTGAAATTTTACGGCATCACATCCAGCAAAAACAGCTATATCGATTAATTTTTTTGCAATATCTAAATCACCATTATGATTTATTCCAATTTCTGCAGTTATGAAAACCAATGATAATACATAGTATTCATGGTTTTATAACAGTAATGTTAATACCATTTCTTTTTTTTAGGAAATTTAATAGATAAAATCAAATCACATATTTCTCTAAATGATCCATTACCACCACTTTGTTTACACACATAATCTACATTTTTTTTCACAAAAATATTACCATTAAAAGGAGTAGCCGAAAATCCAACTTTTTCTAATAAATTAACATCATTTACATCATCACCAATATAGGCAATTTGTTCTGGTGAAACATTAAATTTTTTACAAATTTTTGGTAGTTCATTTTCTTTAATTTTTGAACCTTGTATAACATAACTGACGTTCATTGATTTTCCCCAATTTTTTACAATTTTTGATTTTTCTTTTGTTAAAATTATGGTTTTTATGTTATTACGTAACAAAATATTGACACCCATTCCATCCTGTACATGAAATCTTTTTAGAGATTCACCATTTTCTGAAAAATATCTTCCACCATCAGTAAGAACACCATCAACATCAGTTATGATCAAAACAATTTTTTTACATTTTTCAGATAATTTTTTAGATATCAAATTTTCACCAGTTTTTGTTTAATCATTTTTCTAGCTTGAGTTAAATCATGTGGTTCATCAATTTCGATAGAATTTTTTTTAGGCATAACAAATATGCCGGTTTTTCCAGAAATTCTACATTTCGATTTTAGAAAATTTTTATATTTTGTTATGTAGATTGCGCCATTTTCAAAATATATAGATTTTATATTTTGTCTTTGAGGACGTTTAGTTGGATTATAATTAATTGGAAATGAAGATTTATTTTTATTGATCCATATTAGTTCAGAGGAAGAAACCCCACTTAAAACAGAATCATACCGTTGTTTAAAAAATAAATCAAAAGCTTCATCAATATGTTTAACAGTTCTAAATGGAGAAGTATTTTGAAGTAAAATTATTACATCTGGAATATAATTTTCATTTTTTTTAAGAAATTCTAAAGTATGCAGCATAACAGGTTCAGTAGGAGATTTATCAAGAGATAATTTTTTGGGTCTTGGAATTACTTCTGCTCCAATTTTTTTGGCATACCTTGATAATTCATCATTTTCAGTAGATACAATAGTTCTATCAACATACTTTGATTGAAGAGAATTGTTGATAGTATAATACAACAAAGGTTTTTTGTTTAAAATTTTAAGATTTTTCATGGGAATGCCTTTAGAGCCACCTCGAACAGGAATAATTGAGATGATTTTGAGATTTGAGATTTTCATGAGTTTTTTTTTATTATTCACTACGACTCTATACTTTTTAGATATTAAAATTTAGATTTTAAAAAAATGAGTTTATAAAGAAAGCCAATCGTCAAAAGAAATTTTTTTTGCCAAAATACCATCTAGTGAAAAAATTTTTGTCTTTTGAATATTTTTAAAAACAATATCTTTTCCTTTTAAAAATTGACTATACTCACCAGTTAATTTTATTCCAGATAACAGTACAAGTTCAACATTAAAAAATGAAGCCAAAGATATACAAGTTAATCCGCTATTAAATTTTGGAAATTCCCCTGAAATAATTTTTGGCAAATTACAAGGTATGTATGTAGGAGAAAACCAAAAAATTTTTCCATCCAATTTTTGAATTTTTTCAGGGATTTTAGGATCCACAATTATGGATAGAGCATAATTTCCTTTTTTAGAAATATTAGATAATGGACCTTGAGTATGATCAACTAAAACATAGAGTTCAGAATCAATATTTGTTGATGGAGTTGAAAAACGAGGATGGAATTCAGGATGTCGGTATTCCCCCTTACCACAAATCATAACTTTTTTTTGAGAAAAATCAAAATCATTTATTGTTAAATCAATATGTTTTAAATTTTCATTTGCATTTTTTTCAAAAACAACAGGATCCCAGTAACTGGAATTAGGCATGATAAAATGAATAGAAAACTAGAGAAATTTTAATCAAACAAATTCACCTGGCGACGTCATTATACCCATATCATCAAAAATTCTATCATCATGGGAAAAGTTTCCATCAAAACTCAGAGTTCTTAGAGAGAGAGAACCTAACATTTTTGACAAAATCTTTCCAATACCATTTACATCTGATCCATTTTCAACAATCTTTTCTTGAATTAGACTTTTTTGTTCATCAGAAGAATAGAAGGTTATTTTTGTTAATTTTGAAGATTTTTGTGGGAGTGGTTTGAAATCATTTTTTTCTAAAGTTTCAAAATCATAATGAAATTCATATGAATATTTTTTGTTAAAGTCAAAAACATTTCTTTTTCGCAATATGCTAAATGTTTTTAATTCTTTCAAAAATGGTTTATAATTTTCATAAGTGTTTAGATCCTTCTTCTGGATTAGTTCTGAAGCAACTCGAAAAACGGCATCGTGAATTTCATCAATTAAGTCTAATGCAGCAATAGCTCTATGTTTGAATAAAACATTAATTCCTAATTCACCTTTAGCATATTTTTCTATAGTCAATGGCTCTTGTATATGATTTCTAAGATCCTCTTTATCATCCCAAAGTTCAGTTCTAGTATCAGTATCAAAAGAATCAAAAAGTTCAGAGATTTTTTTAGAGAAAGTCATACGTCGTTCAAACAATATAGGTAAAATATCTGAAGGTAAAATATCAAAATGCTTTAGAAATTGATATAATTCATAAAAAACCCTATCCTGATAAAACAGACCTATAGATAATGCAAATTGTCTACATTCATAATAATCCTCTATAGATAAAGTTGAATTTGAAACACATACTTTTTCAATTTCAGCACATCTAATTTCTTTTCCATTAAAGTCATACACTCCGAAACACCTTGGTAAAACTCTAAATTTTGATTTCATACCCCAAGCATTTTTTGTAAAATTTGCTCCTAATTCAGAACCTTCTAGCACCATACACTGATACATAGAAATCAATTTAATTTCTGCATCAGCTAATTTTAAAACAGTTTCAAAATGTTTTTCTTTAGTATCTCCTGGCAAAGCTAAAATTACTTCAGAATATGTATTTGCGCTTAATTTATTTCCAATTTGAGTCATTTCTAAAAGTTGTTGCTCAGAAATATTATTTCGTTTGACATTTGTCAATACTTCTTTATCTAGAGATTGAACAGAAGCAGCTAAACCCATACTACCTTCAAGGATTTCAGCACATTCTAGAATTCTAGCTTTGTTATTTTTTCCTGCAGATACTTGAATATAATAAGGATATTGATATTTTCTTTTTATTTCTGCAATGCTCTTACTAATTTCTAAATCTCTACCATACATTCCAAAATTTAAATCTGCTAACGTTAGCATTTTTCCATTATAATGTTGAGCAATATATTCAAGTTCATTATAAAATCTAGAAACTGATTTGTTGAAAACTTTTGAACGCGTTTTGATTCCATCTACACAAAAGGTACAAGAAAATGGACATCCACGATTAGATTCCAATAAAGGCGATAATTTACTATTTTTCAAAAATTCATCAAGAAAACCTTCAAGATAAGGAGACGGAATTTGATCTAAATCATTTATTCTAGCACTAGATTCATCTAGATGACACAAGTTTTCATTTACTATAGAGAAACAACCAGAAATTTTAGATTTTTTAACTGATTCTATATCTCGGGAATCATTCCAAATATCAATAATTTCAGTAAATGCTTGTTCGCCTTCACCAACTACATAGATATCAACAGCAGGATGTTCAATCAACCAATTTTTTCGACTATCATTTTCTAACGGAAAATTTGGACCTCCAAAAATGATTAAAATGTCAGGATGGATCGATTTGATTTCTTTTGCAAGAGTATATGCTAACTCAGAACCCCAAACATAATTTGAAAATCCTATAACAGAAGGTCTTTTTTTAAAGAAAGAATCAATAAAATTTTGAGGATCTTTAAAAAGTTCAATTTTAAAATTGGCAAAAAAATGAGAATGAGATAAAAAATAAGATTTAATGCATCCAATAGGATAAGGAATAAGATTGGGTGAATAGGATTTACTACCAGTATGAGTTAAATCTGCTAGAAAAATAAATTCTTGTTTTGAAAAATCATGATTTTCCACAATAGTTAATTAAATAGGAATAACTAATAAATCCTCAAGGATTGTTTAAATCACAATGGACCCAAAATGGACCTCAGGTAACGAATTAACATATCTTAAAGAAGTATTAGAAAATTCAAATGAAGTAAGGAAAAACCCATTTACCAATAGACTTGAAGATGCTTTTTGTAACAAATATGGAGTCAAATATGCAATAGCTCTTAATTCAGGAACTTCAGGATTACATTCTGCATTAGTTGCAGCAGGAGTTAAACCAGGAGACGAAGTTATTACAACGCCTTTTACTGTGTTAGTAGATAGTTCAGTACCAGTAATTATGGGAGCTGAACCTGTTTTTGCAGATATTCAAGAAGGAACTCATAATATTGATCCAAAATCTGTTGAAAAACTCATTACTAAAAAAACTAAAGCCATCATTCCTGTATCACATGACGGATTACCATACGATATAGATGTAATTAAAAAAATTGCTGCAGAGAACAATATCATAGTAATTGAAGATAATGCTCAAGCAATGCTTGCTGAATACAAAGGAAAACTAGTAGGAAAAGATGCAGACATGACGATGTTCTCATTTGAACGAACAAAACACGTTTCATGTGGTGAAGGAGGAATGTTGATTACAAATAATGAAGAATTGGCCAAAAAAGCTAGAAAATTTGCAGGTATGGGATTTAAAAATTTGAGTGCATCACATAGTGATCTTGTTGCAGGAGTCCCACTAGAATATCAATCACCTATTTATGAAAGAAATGATGCAGTAGGATTGAATTATAGATTTACTGAATTTTTAGCAGCAATTACATTAGCACAATTTGAAAGAGTTGAAGAATTAGTCAAGATTAGAAGAGATATTGCAAAAATATATGATGATGTTTTTGAAAATACTAATTTTATTCCACAGTTAGTCCCTGATGGATATGTCAGTTCATATTTCACATACGCAGTTGAGTCTCCATACTCAAATTTGGAAGAATGGAAAAAATTTCATGATTTTCATATAGAAAATGGTGGAGATGATTTTTACGCAGCAATGATACTAGGATATGAGGAACCAATCATGAAAAAATTAGGATATTATGAAAAATACAAAGGTCGCTGTCCTGTTGCAGAGGAAATTCAGCCAAAAATGATGCAGTTTAAAACAAATTACAGAAGTTTAGATGAGGCAAAGAAGAATATTGAAAACTTAAGGGAGTCAATAACGAAATTTGAAAAATAGAAATATTTCTACCAAGAATGAACTTGAAGAATTATTTTCGATCAAAAATAAAAACATAATCGTTACAGGTTCTTCAGGACTATTAGGAAGTTATTATTCTAGAATTTTATTAGAATTAGGTGCAAATGTTGCATTAATTGATCATTCCTCAAAAATTAGTAAAGAAATAGAAAATGAGTATTCAAAAAAAGGGGTATTTGCAAAATTCTATAATTCAAATTTAGCTGTTCCTGAAAAAATAAGTTCAACTTTAAAAAAAATTAATAAAGATTTTGATACAATTGATGTTTTAATCAACAATGCAGCATTTGTGTCTGCAAAAGCATTTAAAATAAAAGATTTTAAAAATTATGAAACACACCCGTTCAATTTATGGAAAAAATCATTTGAAGTAAATGTTGATGCGGTTCATATTTGTTGTCAAAAAGTTTTACCAATAATGAAAGAACAAAAAAGTGGTTCTATCATTAATGTATCATCAAATTATGGACTGCTTAGTCCGACATTTGACACATATAAAGATGAAAAATTATGGACACCGCCAGGATACGCAGTTACAAAATCAGCAATTTTGAATTTAACTCGATATATTGCAAATCTTTATGGAAAATATAATATTCGCTGTAATACTTTTACGCCAAGTGGTGTATCAACATCAAAGCTTTCAAAGAGATTTGTTAAAAGATATGGTTCAAGAAATGCTTTTGGACGAATGGCTAAACTAGATGATTATGCAGGTCCAATAGTTTTTTTGTGTTCTGATGCATCAAAATACATGACAGGTGCAAATTTAATCATTGATGGTGGATGGACATCAAAATGATTAAAAATTAAATTGAAACTATCTTTTATCAAGTTTGAGAAATATTTTTTCTAAGAATTTTTTACTAGAATTATATTTTTAAAGAAAAAACGTTAATTACATCAATTTAAAAATTTAAAGAGGTTGTTACAAATTTTTCAAAAAAAAACGGTTATTCCAATTACACTATTAATTATCTGTGGAATATCAATTAGAGTAGTTTTTACATTATGGAATTTGCCTTCGCAGGCACCAGATACAATAGTTTTCTTTATTGAAGCATTCAATTATGCAAATAATGATTATTCAGGATTTAATTCAAGATTTCTTTGGCCTTTTGTTTTGTCAATATTTTTCAGACTTTTTGATTTTCAAAATTTTATAGAATACATCAATATCATGAGAATAATTTCAATAGGATTATCAGTAATAACAATTCCCATAATTTATAAAATTTCTAGAGAATTTGTTGCAAAAAAATATGCTCTATTTGCTTCATCAATTTTTGTTTTTGAGCCAAACATTATTGAAAATTCAACATGGGGAATTACAGAATCACTTTTTCTTTTTCTTGCATTAGTTTCAATATTTTTTGTTTTAAAGTATAACAATAAATTCACAATTTTGAGTTTTGTTTTTGCAGGATTAGCATTTGATACAAGAATCAATGGCATCGTTCTGATTATTCTAATTTTAGTAATGTATAGTGTTAAGATAAAATCTATCAAACGGCCATTTTTATTTCTCTTGTTAGGACTGTTGATTTTTACATTTTTGACAATTCCACATTATTATGCTGGATCAGATCAAGCACCCATTATTTCAAGAGCTTCTGGAACCATTGAACAAAATGATAATAACCAAATAAATCCATCTTTATACCAAATCGCAAAAATTTTCTATTCAGAAAAACAACTAGATTCAAATTCTGATGATTTTCAGAAAGTTGGAATTGAAGAAATTTACTTATTTGCGTTAATCAAAGAATTTTATCATATTTTTCTAATTGCTATTCCAATTTTCATTTTTCTAGTTCCACTTGGAATTATTATCATTCTTAGGAATAGAAAATGGAATGAAATGGTCCTATTTTGTGGAATAATAATATCTATCATTATTGCAATTCCACAATATACACTATCATCTGAAATTAGAAATTTGTTGTTATTGATTCCCCTAGCCTCAATAATCAGTGCTATTGGTATTAATTATTTAGATAACAAGAAAAATGTTGGAAATTTGATAATGATATTATCAATAGCAAGTTTGATAATATTTTCAATTTTTATTTTGAATACAAAAATTTCAGACATAGAATCAATACAAGAAAGAGAAAATTTTGGTAAATTTGTTTCAGAAAATTTTGAAGGTAAAATTTCTGGAGACTTGCTTTATCATATTCAAACAAATATTCTTGAATTAAGTAACATTCCAATAGTGCATAATCAAGGAAAAGTAATTCAAACAGACTATTCATTTTTTGCGTTAATTTCAGAAAATCACCTAATTGATTATCTTACACAAAATGAAATTTCATACATTGTAATTGATGATAAAATAGATAACAGGTATGTAATTTTTGAAGATGTTTTTCATAATGAACAAAAATATTCATACCTAACAAAAGTTTATGATTCAAAATCAGATTATAACACATTAAAAGTAAAAATTTTCAAAGTGAATTCTGAAATCTTTGACAAAGATAATTCTGAATGAAGTGGATTAGATAGTTTTTTTATAACATCATACTAGAGTAGAAATCAAATCATATTGTTAAATTTTAAACAATAAATTCATTATATAATTTAATTAATTTTTTGATTTCAGTATCAGCATTATAGTTTTCTTTAATTTCATGATATAGTTTTTTCCCAATTTCTTTTCTATAGTTTTCATTTTTTAATGAAATTATATGGTTCACAATATCATATTTTGATTGTCCAATCAAGAGAAATTCTTCAGAAAATCCAAGTGCACCTGATTCTGATGTAATTACGGGCATTTTACATGCACCAGCCTCCAACATTTTAGTTTTTGATGCTAATATATGAGAAAACTCTGGGTACGGAGATAATAACACACTACATTTTGATAGTTCCCCAATAAAATTTTCAACTTTACCTAAAAAATGAACATTAGGAAATTGTAGTTGTTTTTTGAAATTAATATCAACAGATCCAATAAAAATAAAATCAACATCAGGCAAATTTTTAACGCAATGAAGAATTATCTCAAGCACAGCATAATTTTGGGTTCCAGGCAAAAAGGGTCCCACTACTGCAATTTTTAATGATTCACTTGCAGAGGTATTATAATCATCAATTTTTACAGAATTTCTTACCACCGTTGCATTTTGAATGTTTTTTACACGTTCATAGATGAGATCACTTGCACAGACTAAATGTAATGAATTTTTCCAGATGTTTTTTTCTAGTTTTTCGAGAGTATTTGCACTATGACGATACCACCATTTTTTATATGAAAAAAGAGAGTAGCTAGATGATTTATAGTCAGTTTCTTCAAAAGCAATTCCATGTATGTCTGAAATATAAGATTTTTTTTCAAAAAACTTTCCAGATAATTGCTGTGCATGAATTAAACAATTGGTAGGTTTTTTTGTTTTATTGTTAAAATTATCAATTATTGAAATCTTTGAAAATCCTTGTCTTCTTAATGCTTCAGATTCCCATTTTACACGCATGACAGAACCATTTGGTTTATTCATTGCATATTCAGTAACCATGACAACTTTAGAATTCAATTTCGGATAATTGAAAATATTTTGAGTTGATTAAAAAGGATACGCCACACAATACACATTATAAAATAAAAAATATTCTTTTATCAATTAAAAATTTCATTATATTTCACATTAATTTAGGTACAATTTAGAAACAATTTATTTCATTTTTCATAAACAGTTTTCAATATTTTTGTGATTTCAGAAATATTCAAAGGTTCCATTTCATTAAAATATGAAAAAATATTTTTTGGTTTTTTGGCATTAGGGTATTTGTATTTTGAAAGAGGCTTAAAAAGAGATGGTAAAATGAAAAAATCTTTTGTTTCTAAAACATGTTCCATTTCAAAATCAGTCAACAAATATTCTGTTAGCTTCTCTCCAGGTCTTATTCCAGTAACTTTTGTTTTGATTTGTTTTTCATCATATCCATATTTTGGTGCAAGAATCTTTTTCATAACTTCAAACAAATCATTCAGATACAATAAAGGCATTTTAAGAATAAAAATTTCACCACCTTTGGCCAAATTTGTTGCATTGACAATAAGATCAACAGCTTCCATTTTTGTCATGAAAAATCTTTTCATTCTTTTATCCGTTAACGTAATAGGACCGCCATTTTTTATCTGATTTTCGATTTTAGGCAAAATTGAACCTCTAGTATGAAAAACATTACCAAATCTTACCGATGCAAAAATTGTTTTGGAATTAGTATGAAATGATTCAGCAGATAATAACTTCTCACCTAATAATTTTGTTGCACCCATAACGCCAATTGGATTTACGGCTTTATCAGAACTTATTGAAATAACTTTTTCAACATTTTCGTTTTCAGCAGCTTTTACCAAATTATTTGTTCCAATAATATTAACAGTAAAAGTTTCAAAGGGATTTAGTTCACATCTATCAACATGTTTTAAAGCTGCTGTATGAAAAATTATATCAATTCCTTTTACAGCAGAATTTACAGTTTCAAAGTTTCTTATGTCTCCTACTACATAATCAATTTTTTTATTTGTAAAGGTCTGTTCCATTTCATATAATCCATTTTCATCATTACTAAAAACACGAACAAATTTTGCACCATCATTAATTGCTTTTTTAACAATTTCCTGACCAATTGAACCTGAACCTCCAGTTACCAAAATATTTTTATTTTTTAGTATTGAATTCAAGTATTAAATTATTGAAAATACCATTTAATTAATCAATATGAATAGTTTTGATGAAAAAAGTCATAGAGGAGGAATTTACTAGAAAATCATGAATTCAATTTTTGTTACAGGTTCATCAGGATTTATTGGGAAAAAAATTGTTGAGAGACTTCCTCAAGAGCAAGTTTTAACAGATTTTGTAAACTCAACAAGAATTAATCTACAAAATATTAACGAAGTATTAGATATCAAACCTGCGGAAACTGTAATTCATTTGGCAGCAAAAATACCTAAAAAAGAATCAGCATGGCAGGATTATTTTCAGAATAACATTACAACTACAACAAATATTTTAGAATATTGCAGAATAAAAAATGTAAAAAATCTAATTTATGTTAGTAGTTATGTTTATGGAAATCCAAAATATTCTCCTATTGATGAAAATCATCCAATAGATCCTCATAATGCATATAATGAAAGTAAATATCTAGGAGAAAGATTATGTAAATTTTATAGTGATAAAACAAATCTGAATGTCACTATTTTAAGATCGTTTAATATTTTTGGAGAATCTATGAATCAAGGTTTTTTGTTAGCAAATTTAATCGAGTCTGCTAAAACAGGCAAGAGAGTTTTAATTGTCAATAAAAATAGTAAGAGAGATTTTTTGTATGTTGATGATTTTGTGGATTTGATTTTAAAGATTATCAATCATGATTGGAAGTTTGAAATTTTTAACATAGGTACTGGAATGTCATTTTCATTTGAAGATATTATTAATAAAATTGAAGATATAACAGCAAAAAAATTGAATTTAGATTACACTGAAGATAAAAATACGGCCATAAATGAAATAAAAGCAGACATAACAAAGATTCAAGAAAAAACAAATTGGAAACCTAAAATCAAATTTGAAGAAGGTTTAAGGAAAATGTTAAGAGTTTAGAACTTGTTTATACAAATCCACATATAATTTTCCTATATTTGGCCAACCATATTTTTGAACTTCATTATATGCTGCAGTACAGATTTTTTCTTGTAGATTTTTGTCACTCACCATTTCTACAATTTTTTTCAATAGATTTTCAGAGCTTCCAGGTTCAATCAAGATTCCAACATTATTTTTTCCAAGTAATTCTTTATTTCCACCAATATTAGTTGCAATTATGGGTGTTTTGCAGGCCATGGCTTCTAATAATGTTGAACTAATTCCTTCAGCAAATGATGGTTGGATTAGTAAAATAGAGCCACGAATAAGTGGAATAGTTTTTTCTTTTGGTTGGTATCCCAAATAATGAATATTTTTGAATTGTTTTTCAATGTCAAGTACACTTTTTTCTTCAGGTCCACTACCAATGATTAGTAAATTAATTTCTTCAGGAAGTTTTTTTGCCATTTCCAAGATTGTCAATATTCCTTTTTCTTTAGATAATCTACCAGCAAAAATTATCTGATTTTTATATCTAGAATCAGAGCCAACAGGTAAGGATTCAATATCGATTGCATTAGGAATGTGAAAAACATTTGGATTTAATTTTTTATAATATTCATACGATTCTTCAGAACCAGCTGTTATTGCATCTGCAAATTTTAATGCATTTTGTTCATATTTGCTAGAAAGTTTTGAGCTTGATTCACCATGAAGCAACCCAATTTGTTCACTAAAAATTCCATGTATTGTTAAAATTTTTTTTCCAGTAATATTTTTCATTGCCATTGCACCAATTGGATGCATTGCATGAACAATATCATATTTTTTCATAAATTTTGTTTTTAGATATGAGGTGATTAGAAAACTAGGATTTTTTAATTTTTTTAATGGTATTATAGGGGTATTTTCTGATGACAAAACATCTACTTCATGCCCATGTTCTTGTAGATATGTAATAAAATCTCGTACATGTTGTGCTACTCCACCAATTCCTTTGAGAGTAGGAGAGATTAACAGAATTTTCACAAAACAGAATTATTTTTTTTACTTAAAAGGTATTGGATTAAAAAATACTATTACGTTGTTGCTTGTGCTGCTTGGTGGAACATTTCACTTTTTGCACATCCTGCTGCAAGTTCATCGCCTGCACCACGTCTCATAAGACCTCTGTATAGACCGTCTTCGAGTTTGACACCTTCTCTTTCTTCCCATTCTTCTACAGTGATAGAGTATTTCTTTTGGATTCTATCTCTGTACCATTCAGGAATTACATTAAATGCACAGAATGGAACGATTCTAAGATCAGGGGTAACATAATGGATATCACATCTTTGTAGTCTTTCTAGGTCTTCATTGTATTTGTCTTGGAAGTGCATCATACCAAGGAACAATCCTTTGACGTGCCAAGAGCCAACTGAATCAAAGGATCTCTTCATCAAGATATTACCAAACATCTTTGCCAAATCTAATCCTGCTGGTTGTTTCTTTGAGTCAACAAATCCTTTGAGTTTTCTTACAACTTCAAGCATTGTAAAGTACTTGTTTTTACCAGAACGAATTTCTTCTGCTTTATCTTCAAATAATTCTAACATTCCTTGAATATCACAGAATTTTGTTAATGGAACAAACTTCTTTGTTTCTTCATCTTCAAAGATGTATGTTCCTGCACCACAAGCAAAGTGAATTGATAATTCGTATTTTGGTTTGCTTGAGAATGCTTCAATTACATTTGTTAATGGCATACAACTTGGTACGGGGAACCAATCATCAATAGTTACCTCACCATTTGTTTGCTCTTCAATTCTTTGAATACAATCAGGTACAGTAATTCTGTATTTTTCACGTTCACTCTTACCCATTCTACCAGTTAATGATACTGGTTGGAAGTTTACAGCGTGAACTACATCCATGTTCTTTTGAGCATATCTGATAATTCCACCTAATTCATGATCATTAATTGATTTGATTACTGTTGGAACAAATACTACAGTTGTTCCTGTCTTTCTGCAACTATCAAGTGCATATGGGATTTCCCAGTGATTCTTTGGGTTTGTTCTTGCAGTTACACCATCAAATGAAAGATACAAATTGTTACATCCAGCAAGTCTTACTTCACGTGCTGCTTCTGGATCCATTGCATGTCTAATTCCATTAGTGTTCATCTGAATATGATCAACACCTTCTTCTTTCATAATTTTGATAACATCAGCAATATCTTCTCTAAGCATTGGTTCACCACCAGTAATTTGCATAGAGTTTCCAGGAATTGGTCTTTCTGCTCTTAGAGTCTTCATCATTCCTCTAATTTGAGTATGATCTGGCTCATACATGTAAGCACCTTCTAGACCTTTCTTTACATAGAAGAAACAATACCAACATGTCAAGTCACATCTGTTAGTTACAATCATGTTTGCAAGTCCACTGTGAGACAGATGGTTTGAACATAATCCACAGTTATTTGGACAAGAACATTTGTCAATCATTACGTTTGGAGCATGAGCACCTTTGCCATCCATCCAATATGTACTAAATTTCTTGTATAATTCGTAAGAACCAAAGTATAATTCCTCACATTCACCGTGAGTTGGACAAACTTTAGACATGAAGACTTTGTTGTCTCTCTCAAAAACCTCTGCATCCAAAATCATGTTACAGTCGGGACAGATGCTTTGAGTGAATCGAATTGTAGATTTTTTACCTAAATTCTTTGTACTTTGATTAGATATCTGAATTAGAGCCATGCCTACTATGGGCATTTTTCCGAAATGGTATATAATGCATTTCATACTTGGCCTCGGGTGGAATTTAGGAAGTAGGCGTATGGGATTTAAATAACAAAACTGATCGACTAGATCGCATGAGCATATCTGATAAAACAAGAAAAGCCTTAGAGAAAATAGGTCTAACAAGTTATGAGATCAGAACATTTTCGGCATTACTAAAATCAGGAGAATTAACAGCATCAGAGCTCAGTCAAAAATCAGGAGTCCCATATTCAAAAATTTATGAAGTTTTAGGAACTCTAGAAGAAAAAGGCTGGATTGGAACAGATGATTCAAGACCAACTAAATATTTTGCAAAGTCACCATCTACAGGATTAGAAACTACAAAGCAAAAGATGGAAAATGATTTTTCAGAAAATCAAAGTGTTATTCTAAATGAATTAGTTCCATTGTATGAAAAAAGTGGAACTAGTGAAAAGCCAGACATTTGGGTATTATCAGGTGCAATAAACATTGCAGCAAAAATTCTAGAAATGGTTGAAACATGTAGAAACGAAGTGATGATTGCATTACCTGAGGCAGGTGAAGAATTAGTAAAACAAGCATTACCAAAATTAAGATCGCTACATGACAAAGGGGTGGACATTACAGTTCTCACATCAGATAAAATGGATAAAGAATCCATCAAAGCAATAAAAAGAGTTGCAACAGTAAAAATCAAGAAAGGTTTGTTTGGGGGAGGAATAATTTCAGATAAAAAATATGTTGTAATACTATTAGGTCCAGCAGTTGCTGCTGAAAATTCTTCAGACGTAGTTGCAATTTGGGCAGATCATGCAGGATTAGCAGGATTTGCACGTCAATATTTCGAATATTTATTAAAAGATTCAAAGAAGGTATGAGTATGGATGCATTAAATGATGAAGAGACTCTATTTGTAGGAACAGCAGAAGCTGAGCATGTAGAGATGTATCTCAAAGCAATTTGGCACATCAAAGAAAGAGGAGAAGAAGTCAAAATTAGCACTATTGCAAAAATGCTTAATGTTAGACAACCAAGTGTTGTTCAAATGCTAAAAAAACTAAACAGTAAGAATTTGGTCACTTACAATAAAGCAGGAGTTAAACTTACAGATGAAGGTCAGTCGATTGGTTCTAGTATGATGAGAAACAGTAGACTATTGGAAGTTCTAATGGATAGTGCACTCAAAGTGGATATTGATGAGGAGATGGTATGTGGAATTGAACATCATATGAATAAACAATTTACAGATGCATTATGTACAATGCTAAAACATCCAAGAAAATGTCCTCATGATCATGACATTCCTGTCGGGGAATGTTGTAAATCAGCTTAGTATCCCAAAAGATATATCATCTTAGAAATTAGATTAATCATGGCATGTTTTTGTGGATGTGAAACATATGAAAAAAATGATAATGGATTCAAAATTGCATGTGTAAAATGTGGACATGGACCTCAAAATCATGATGATGAATTTAGAGCCGCTGCAAGAAAGAATGAATCACAAAGTCAAAAACGTGATGCAGACTTTGGATAGATAATTATTCACCGATTATTTTTACTAAAACTCTTTTTGGTCGTTTTCCATCAAACTCTCCATAGAAAATTTGCTCCCATGGACCAAAATCTAATTCACCATTTGTAATTGCAACAACTACTTCTCTTCCCATGATTTGCCTTTTTAGATGAGCATCTGCATTGTCTTCTCCAGTGTCATTGTGTTTGTATTGATCAACTGGAGCATGTGGTGCTAATTCCTCTAACCATTTTTCATAATCATGAAGCAATCCACCTTCATTATCATTGATAAAAACACTTGCAGTTATGTGCATAGCATTAACAAGGCACAAACCTTCTTTGACTTTACTTTTGTCAACTAGTTTTCTAATATCAGGAGTGATATTGACAAAACCTCTACGGGATTGAACATTAAAAGTTAGATATTCAGTTAGTGAATTCATAATTATTCTAGGTTAATCGTCAATTAAAATCATAGGCAGGCTCAGAACTCAAGATCCTCATCATCATTTCAAAGGGATAGGTTCATCACCACCTGCAAGCCATATTTGAGGTAGATTCCTATTGAGTCTTTCAAGAAGCTTGATAAATGGCCAATAGATTATTCATTCAAAATGGTTGCAATTGACACTCCAGCATCAGTAGAAAGTTTTAGAAGATTTATCATCTCCAGCACATGCAAATCTTATGCTCCAAGAAGTTATTTGGATGATTCAGAAGTATTTGCTGAGAGAGAAGATAGTTTAGGTGCAATTTATGTCGAGGCAGCTGACAAAGTAACTTTGAAAAAAATTAGAGATATTACATTTGTTAACGCAAGAGATATTCTAGGAATTATATATAATTCAAAAAGTGGCAACACATCTTTGAAATGGCGTCAATTAAAAAGAAATCATGGTAAAGTAACTGGAGAAGCATCTGCAAACTCATTAACAAATTTGGCAGAATCAGGAGTTCTTACTTTAGATTGGGTTGAGAGTTATCTCAAGAAAAAATCTGAAGAAAAAACTAATGAAGTGACAAACTAAACTCTTTTCTCTTTGTAGAATAGAATAATGATATGATTACAAAAAATATTGATGATAATCTAATTTCGGTCATTCCAGAGGATTCAGATGATCTTTTGAATTTACGTAGAATAATTAAAGAAAATGACAAAGTTATTGGAGACACAACTAGAGTACTAAAGCAAGACAAAGATTATTCAAGACCAGACAAAGGAGAGAGAATTAAAGTTAGAATTGCATTGACCGTAGAAAAAATTTCACTTGATGATGTGTTAGATAGATTACGAATTGGAGGAATAATTACCGAGTCAAGTAATGAATCAGTACCACATGGTTCTCATCATTCATTTATCTTAAAAATTAATGATGGTGTGACGATTTCAAAGAAAAAATGGTTGCCATTTGAAAAAAATCTTTTAGAATCAAGCAATAATCAAGTTGGTTTTGTATTAGTAGCAATTGACACAGGAGACTGTGGAATTGCCCGATTAAGAGGAACACATTTGGAATTTATGCCAAATATCTATTCAGGTTCTGGTGGAAAGAGATACAAAACTAATTTTAATATTGAAAAATTCTTTGAACAAGTACAACAAGCAGTTTCAACCATTCTCAAAGAAGGAGATACAATAGTGATTTTTGGTCCAGGAGAAACAAAGAAACGATTTTCAAACTTTATTCAAAAGTCTCAGAATTTACAAAAATTCAAAGTTCAAGTGGTTGAAGGAATTGATTCTGGAGGTGAAGATGGAATATACACATTTACAAAATCAAATATTATGAAAGAAATAATGTCAGATAGTAAACTGGCAAAAGTATCATCAATTATTGATGAAGTTATGCTTCTTGCAAATAAAAAAAGTAAAAAATTCACTATGGGTTTTGATGAGACATTTAATGCAAATCAAATGGGAGCAGTAGAATCTCTGGTTTTTTCAGATAAAGCAATTCAAGATGATGAACAAAAAATGATAGATTTTCTAAACGATGTAGAGAAAAAGAGAGTGAAAATGTATAGTGTTGATTCTTCTACAGATATAGGTTTGAGAGTAACAGGTTTGGGAGGAATTATTTCCCTGTTACGATATTCAATAGAGTCCTAACTTGTTGAATCTATTAACCAATCTAGATACGGTTTGTTAATTGAAGCCACATCAACTTCAGCAATTTCTGGGACATCATAGGGATGAGTTTCCTTAATTTTTTCTTTAAGTAGTTTCTTGTTTTTTGATGTTGTTTTAAAGATAGCAATGTATTCAGATGTATTTTCTATTTTTTTATTCCAAGAATAGATTGAAGATATTTTAGAAATATTTACACATGCGACTGTCTTATTTTTTACAAACATTTTTGCAATTTTTGTAATTGATTTTTTATCAGGATATGTTGAGATAATCACTGTAGGTTTCATAGTAACCGATAAATGTCCGTACCTTAAAAAAATTACAATTAATTTGGAACTTGATTTTATTACCCAAAATTCGATTATCTATGTACTAATGGCATGGGTAGTTATTGTCATTGTTGCCAAGGGGTTAAAATTAGAAAAACATGGTTTTGAAATAAAGGCATACAGTCTAACTTACAAAAATAAACAAGTCAACTCAGTATTGTTAAAACTTCTTAGTCGGACAAGAAGAGGAATTAGGGTTTTTGCAGATGTAAGTGTAATTTCAGGTTTCATAATGATGGGTTTTGCGTTCTGGTTTTTACTTAACAATGTTTCAAACTTTTTTGTTGCACAAACAGAATTTTCAGAATTAACTGTTCTTATTCCAGGAGTTACACTAACTTCAGCTGCATCAATTACATACTTTCTGCTATCAATTCCAGTTGTACTGATTATTCATGAAGGAGCACACGGTATAGTTGCAGCATTAGAAAAAATTAAGATCAAAACAGGAGGCTTTGCAATATTTATTGCAATGTTTGCAGGCTTTGTAGAACCTGATGAAGAAGAATTTAACAAAGCAAAAAAGATTTCAAAACTCAGAGTTATTGGAGCAGGAGCAACATCAAATGTAATTTTTGCATTTGTTTTAGGAGCAATTTTACTTACAAATCCATTTTTTGCAATGGTTTTACCTGAACCACTCTTGAGTACATTTTATGAATTACCTCAAGGAGTTCTAATTCTTTCAATCATTGAAAATTCAGGAGCAGAACAAGCAGGATTACTTGCAAATGACATCATAACGTCAATCAATGATAAACCGATTCTGAGTCCGGTTGATTTTCCCAGTTTGAATCCAGGAGATATGGCAAGTGTTTCTGTACTTAGAGATGGACAACCATTAGAATTTAGTCTCGAAGTAATGCCAGCACCTGACGATCCAGAAAGAGGACTAATTGGAATTATGAGAGATAATTCATTTGCATACAAACCTGTAATGAATTTCATTGAATGGAATGATCCAAATCTTTCAATGTTCCTCTTGTGGCTTTGGATGATATCATTTTTCATTGGAATAATCAACATGCTTCCACTACCAATTTTAGATGGAGGAAAATTCATTCACACTATTATTGATAAAAGAATTTCAGAAAAAGCAGTAAATGGTGTAATGTGGGGAATCTATGCGTTTACTTTTGCATTATTTGGCCTAAACATTGCCCTATCATATGTAAAATCTGGTTGGTTCACAATATAGAAAATACCTAAAGAATCATTAATGAAAAAAAATATTCAAATTCATGAAATGTGATGGGTGTGAAAACTCAGCAGTTTATACTAGAAAATATTCTGGGCAAAAACTCTGTTCAGAATGTTTCTCAAATTCTATTGTAAGAAAGACTGCAAAAACAATTTCCAAACACAAAATGATCAAAAATAATGAATTAGTGGCAGTTGCAGTTTCTGGAGGCAAAGATTCTCTTGCATTGTTGAAAATCATCCATGAAATGTCGTCAAGCCATAATTTTAGAATTAAAGCAATTACTATTGATGAGGGCATTCCAGGATATAGAAATGAGGCATTAGAAATTGTTGAGAAATTCTGTGGAGAATTAGGTGTAGAGCACAAAGTTTACTCTTACAAGGATCTCTTTGAGTTAACACTGAATGAAGCATTAGACTTGAGAGAAAATGAAAAAACATCATCATGTTCAATTTGTGGAACTTTAAGAAGAAGAGCAATTGATCATGCTGCAAAAGATATTGGAGCAGATGTTATTGCAACAGGGCACAATCTAGATGACACATTACAAACATTTGTCATAAACATGCTTTCAGGAGATACTAATAAAATTGGATGGATGGATCCTGATACATCTTCAAACTCATTAAGAAAAATCAAACCATTTTGTGAGATATATGAGTCTGAAATAGTGTTTTATGCATTTACAAATGACATTCCATTCCAATCTGAACCTTGTCCTCACATGAATGAAGGAATAAGAACAGAGATTCGTGAATTTCTAAATTCATTAGAAAAACAACACAGTGGAATTAAAAATAATTTGTATCAATCAATTCTCAGAGTATCAAGTATCGTAAAAGAAACAAATTACAAAGAAAAAATGGTTTGCAAGAAATGTGGTAGTGATTGTACAGGAAATGTATGCTCAGTTTGTAATATGGTGTTGAAACTAAAAGAGAACCAAACCTAATGCAAATATAACATACTTTGTTTTAGAAAAATTGGTAGTAGGTAGGATCGGGGTGCCAGCCGTGCCCTGTTCTGAAACCGGCTATATGCAGAGATCAGTAACTGTTGGGTAAATCTCTAGATGGGTAATTCCCGCTTGGTGTGCGGAAATGAAATCACGCCGAGGCGGGTGGTTGCAGGACTAGAACTATCCGAAGGGATAACTTCTAAGACCGAACCATCGAAAGGGATGAGGTCCGGGAGGGAGCAATCCTAAGGTGGAGCATCCACGCTTCCTCGTCAACGTGGCGGATCTTGTACGCCTTGAAATGGGGCTATTCGCCTAGACTGGAACCAACAGATCTGCTACCATTTATTATTAAACTAAAATTTACAAGTTCATGGAAGGAATAATTTCATTTGGAAATAAAAGAAACTATGATGATTTTAAAAAACAGATTCCTTCTCAAGTATTGCCATTGTTTGATTCAATTCGAGAGTTTTGTTTTTCTTTAGGAGAAAACGTGATTGAAGATGTCAGAATGCACAGAGTTGTTTTTTGTAAATCCATGACATTTCGATGGTTTGCAGATGTTGAACCCCAAAAAGAAGGAGTAATTATAAAACTTCAAAAAAATAGAAAAGAACCCATAGAAATTATTCAAATCAATAAAAGCCAGCAAATTTCTGAATTTGGAGATTTAATTAAAGATGCATATGAGCAAATTCACTAATACAAAACATCAAACTTTGAGAATTCACCGGTAAATTCTTCATTTCGGATTTCTATATCCTCAACTATTGCATTTGCAGGACCAGCATGAGCCCATTCAATCAATCGGTTAACATTTTCTTCGTTACCCTCTAAAATGGCCTCAACACGCCCATCTTTGAGATTTTTTACCCATCCGAAAACATCATTTTGTATTGCTCGTGTTTTTAAGGTCTGACGAAAAAAAACACCCTGAACTCTACCAGTTACAAAAAGTCTAATTCGTTGATTTGACATTCAACAAAGATTTCACAGAGCTATTAATCAATTTTAGGTTATAGAAAAAACTACTTTCTTTCTTTAATTCTAGCTCTACCAGTCTTTCTTGCAGCAATACTTCCGACTTTAGCTCCTGGAGGAGCATCTCTAGAAACAGTAGAACTTTGTCCAACATGTTGATGACGACCACCACCGTGTGGGTGAACATAAGCTGCTTGAGCAACACCTCTAACTATTGGGTATTTCTTTCCTTTAGCTTTGAAGTTTCTCCATTTTCCGCCTGCACTCATAAATGGTCTTTCACTAGCTCCACCACCAGCAAGAGTTCCAATCATGGCTCTATTTTTTGGATTTAGAGTAGTAAATTTTCCAGAAGGAAGTTTAACAGTGACACCCTCATCACCATGAGAGAAAACAGTTGCATTGGTTCCAGCAGATTTTACAATTGCACCACCATCACCAAAGTGCTTTTCAATATTACATACAATAGTTCCATCAGGAATATTTTGAATACTAATTACATTTCCTTTTTCAATTTCTGATTTTAATCCAAATTGTAAAGTTTCACCAACTTTTGCACCAAGAACTGCTGGAACAAAAGATACAGAACCATCTTCAAATCTAACTTTAGCTAAAGGTGCTTCTCTACCACGTTCATGAACAAGGTCAATGATCTTGCCCTCATGTTGTTCAGATAGTGGGAAACGTGGATAATTTGCTTTGGTACCTACTTTACCAGTAGAAGTAGATCTAAATTGATTGCCTCCACGGCCACGTCTTCTTACTAATGGTCTCTTACCCAAAGTTGATCGTTTCCTACCTAAAGAGGATTTTAAGCTTGTGATTTTTACCCGTCATTTGAAGAAATTACCACAAAGGTATAAAAATTAGACAGAGGGCATTTGTGTATGAGTCAAAATGCTCTCTCTCTAAAAGTTTTAGAGGCATACACTAGAGATGTTGGAAGAGGAGTAGCAAGAATCGATTATGATTCAATGGACACATTAAATGCATCTACAGGTGATGTTATAGAAATTAAAGGCAAAAGACGAACAGTTGCAAAATGTCTTCCACTATATCCATCTGATGAAGGAAAAGGAATTATCAGAATTGATGGACTAGGAAGAAATAATTCAGGAATTGCAATTGGAGATACAATTTCAGTTAGAAAGATCAAAGCAGTTGCTGCAGAAAAGGTTGTAGTTGCTCCATTAGAAGCAATTCCTCCAATTGATGAAAGATACCTTGCAGACGCTTTAGAAAGTGTTCCTTTGATTAAAGGCGATAATGTTATGGTTCCATACTTTGGCGGACGTTTAACTTTCCAAGTAATTGGAGTTACTCCAGCTGCTGATGCAGTTTTGATTACTCAAAAAACAGTTTTCCATATTGCAGAAAAAGGAGAAACATTACGTGGAGTTCCACAAGTAACCTATGAAGACATTGGAGGTTTAACTGACGAAATAAAGAAAGTAAGAGAAATGATTGAGCTCCCATTAAGACATCCTGAAATTTTTGAAAAATTAGGAATTGAAGCTCCAAAGGGTGTTTTATTGTATGGTCCACCAGGAACAGGTAAAACATTACTTGCAAAAGCTGTTGCAAATGAAAGTAATGCACACTTTATCAGTATTTCAGGTCCAGAAATTATGAGCAAGTTTTATGGTGAAAGTGAAGCTAGGCTAAGAGAAATTTTCAAAGAAGCAAGAGAGAAAGCCCCTTCAATTATCTTTGTTGATGAAATTGATTCTATCGCTCCAAAAAGAGAAGAAGTTACGGGTGAAGTTGAAAGGAGAGTTGTATCTCAGATGTTATCATTAATGGATGGATTGGAGGCAAGAGGTAAAGTAATTGTAATTTCTGCAACAAACAGACCAAACGCAATTGATCCTGCTCTTAGAAGACCAGGTAGATTTGATAGAGAAATTGAGATTAAAGTTCCAGATAAAAAAGGAAGAAAAGACATTCTTGCAATTCACAGTAGAAACATGCCGTTATCAGATGATGTTAATATAGATAAAATTTCATCAGTTAGCCACGGATATGTCGGTGCAGACTTGGAATATCTCTGTAAAGAAGCTGCAATGAAATGTTTGAGAAGATTATTACCTATTCTTAATCTTGAAGAAGAAAAAATTCCACCTGAAACTTTGGATAAATTAATTGTAAACCATGAAGACTTTACTAAAGCATTGATCGAAGTCACTCCATCTGGAATGAGAGAGGTATTCATTGAAAATCCAGATGTAAAATGGGATGAAGTGGGTGGTTTAGAAGATGTTAAACGAGAATTACAAGAAGCAGTTGAATGGCCAATGAAATATCCAGGTCTTTATGATAAATTAGGACACAGTATGCCTAGAGGAATATTACTTCACGGTCCAAGTGGTACGGGTAAAACATTACTTGCAAAAGCTGTTGCAACACAAAGTGAAGCAAACTTTGTTTCTGTTAGAGGTCCTGAATTATTATCTAAATGGGTTGGAGAATCAGAAAGAGGAATCAGAGAAATTTTCAAAAGAGCAAGACAGTCTGCACCATGTGTAATCTTCTTTGATGAGATAGATTCAATTGCACCAATTAGAGGAGCAGGTGGTGAAACTGCAGTAACTGAAAGAGTTGTCAGTCAATTACTTACAGAGTTAGATGGAATGGAAAATATGCATGGAGTTGTTGTTTTAGCTGCAACAAACAGAGCAGATATGATCGATCCAGCGTTATTGAGACCAGGCAGATTTGATAAAATTATTCAAGTACCAAATCCAGATAAAGATAGTAGAAAACGCATTTTGGAAATTAATGCAGAAAAGATTCCTATGGGAGATGACGTAGATTTGGATAAGATTTCAGAAGCTACAGACGGAATGAGTGGAGCTGATACTTCATCTATTGCAAATACAGCAGTTTCATTAGTTATTCACGAATACCTAGACAAACACCCAGATGTCAAAGATGTTGAAAAAAATAGTATTGATGCCAAAGTCACCATGAAACACTTTGAGGAAGCAGTAAAGAAAGTAAGAGAACAAAAAGACCTCAAGATGGGCGAAAAATTAGTCGCATCTTATTACAGGTAGTTTTAATTAAATAGCAAATCTAATTCTCGTAAATGTCAGAATACAGAGGGTATGAAGGAAAGTCATTAGAATTTCTAAAGAAAAAACAAGTAACAGTAGGAGATTCTGTAAAAATTCTATCAGATATCACATATTCAGGCATAATTATGCCCAGATATGAGCACAGTGACGACAAACACATTGTTTTGAAATTAAAAAGTGGATATAATGTTGGGTTAGAAATTGAAAAAATTAAAAAGATAGAGAAAATACAATCATCAAAAAAAACTGTTGATGAACCTAAAAAAGTAAATAAAATTGAAGGATTACCAAAAGTGTTATTACTTTCAACTGGAGGAACAATTGCAAGTAAAGTAGACTATAGAACAGGAGCAGTTACTCCAGTATTAACTGCCGAAGAATTAAACTCATCAGTTCCTGAACTTTCTAAAATTGCAAATATTGATGCAGAAGTTTTGTTGTCAGAATATTCTGAAAACATAATGCCAGAAAATTGGTTAGAGATTGCAAGAAAAATTAGTAGTTATTCAGATTCAGATTATTCAGGAATTATTATTGCTCATGGAACTGATACAATGCATTATACATCGTCATTTCTTTCATTTGCATTATCAGGATTTCCAATTCCAATTGTATTAGTTGGTTCACAAAGATCTTCAGATAGAGCATCATCAGACGCAGCACTAAATTTGATAGGAGCAACAAAATTCGTTACAGAAAGTAAAACAAAAGGAGTATACATTGTCATGCATAATGATGAAAATGACAATACAGTTGCATGTCATATTGGAACAAGAGTTAGAAAAAACCATACAAGTAAACGAGGAGCATTTCAAACAATAGGAGATGATCCTGCTTTCATAATTGCAGAAGAAAAAATTCAAAAAAATATTTCTAAAGAATTCTACAAAACAAAGGAATTCCAACCAAAAATTAATCTAGATACAAAAATTGCTTTAGTAAAATATCATCCAGGATATGATCCTAAACTAATTGAACATATTATCGATAATGGATACAAAGGGATAATCTTTGAAGGTACAGGATTAGGACATGTTGGAAGAGTAATGTATGATTCTGTAAAAAAAGCCAATGAAAAAGGAATGTTTCTAGGCATGACATCACAATGTATTGACGGAAGAGTGAGAATGACAGTTTATGAAAGTGGCAGAGATCTTCTAAATTTAGGCATAATTCCTTTAGAAGATATGCTTCCAGAGGTGGCTCTAGTAAAAGCAATGTGGGCATTTGGAAATACTCAGAATAAAGATGAAGTAAAAGAAATAATGCTTGATAACATTGCATCAGAAATATCAATCTAGGAGAAGAAATGTCAGAATTTTTAACAGATGAATTAGGAATCAAAGTAGGACTCGAAATTCATCAACAGCTTGCTACAAACAAAAAATTATTTTGTAATTGTACACCTATTGATACAGATGAATATTCTATAAAATTTCAAAGAAAGTTACGTGCTGCTAAAAGTGAATTAGGAGAATATGATCCCGCAGCATTATTTGAAAAATCAAAATCAAAAACTATAATGTATTTTGCAAATCCTGAAAGTAGTTGTCTTGTTGAACAAGATGAAGAACCACCACATGAGTTAGATGAGGACGCAAAGAAAATTTCTTTGATAATTGCATCAGCACTACAATCAAGTGTATTTAGGGAAATATATCCAATGAGAAAAACAGTTGTTGATGGATCAAACACTACAGGATTTCAACGAACAATGTTAATTTCACAAGGTGGTTCTTTTAATGTAGATAATAAAAAAATTGGAATTCAATCTATTTGTCTAGAAGAAGATGCTGCAAAGATTTTGGGTGAAGATGGTTCGATTAAAAAATATGGTTTAGAACGTTTAGGGGTTCCTCTAGTTGAAATTGCTACTGATCCATTTGAAGTAAAACCACATGAAATTAAAAAAATTGCATTAACATTAGGGAGAATTTTAAGGAGTACTAAAAAAGTAAAAAGAGGATTAGGGTCTATTCGACAAGATGTTAATATTTCAATTAAGGAGGGAAATGTTGTAATTGAGGTCAAAGGAGTTCAGCAGCTTGATCAATTAGAAAAAGTGGTAGAATATGAGGCTAAAAGGCAACACGGATTATTAAAAATCTCAAAAAAATTACAGGGTATTGATTGGACTCATGATAATAAAGATCGTAAAGATGTAACAGAGTTATTCAAAAAATGTAAATCAAAAATTGTTCAAAATGCGATAAAGGAAAATCAGAAAATATTTGGAATTTCATTTAGAAATATGGCAGGTATGTTTGGATATTCACCATATGAAGGAATTAGGTTAGGAAAAGAAGTAGCAGAACTAGTACGATTTTTTGGGATAGGCGGAGTTTTTCATTCTGATGAGTTACCAAATTACGGTGTTGAAAATGAAGACATTGATGGTTTGAAAAGTATTTTAGAAATTAATGATAATGATGGATTTTTAATTTTGGCAGCTCCAGAAGAGAAAATGGAAGTGGTTATAGATCAGATAGTTTTACGAATCGAGTACATTAGAAACAAAGGAATTCCAGTTGATACACGATTAGCAACTCAAAGTGGAGAGACTAAATTTTTGAGACCAAGACCAGGTGCAGCAAGAATGTATCCTGAAACAGATATTCCTCCAATAATGATTTCAAAAACAGAATTAAGTGATGCAATAGAGAACATTCCCAAATCATGGGATGATTCAATTAAAGAGATACAAACAAAATATCAATTAAATCTTCAATTATCAGAACAGCTTTTTGATTCAAACTATTTTGAATTATTTGAAAATATAATTGAGAAAACCAAAGTAACTCCAACATTTGTAGCATCTGTATTATGTTCAACTATAACAAATTTAGAAAGAAGTGGATTAGATTCAAAATTATTAAAAAATGATGAAATAATAAAAACATTCCAATTTTTAGAAGAGGGAAAAATTACTAAAGAATCAGTTGAAATTATTTTTGAAAACATTATGAACGGAAAATCTCAAACAACAGAAGAGGCAATGAAAAGTGCTTCGATTGAGGCTGTAGACGAGTCAGAATTAGAGATAATCTGTCAACAAGTTGTTGAAAATAATCAAGAGATTATAAAAAATCAAAAAGAAAGAGCGATTGGACCTCTAATGGGAATTGCGATGAAAGAATTAAGAGGTAAGGCATCTGGTGAAACAATTAACAAACTTCTTTTAAAAAATATCAAAAACAAATTAGAAAATAGTTAATCTATGCGGGAAGTGGGATTTGAACCCACGAACTCCTAGAAGATAAGGATCTGAACCTTACGCCGTTGACCAGGCTGGGCGACTCCCGCATCATAAATTTTTGAAATCCAGAATAAGTTTCTTTATTATACTGAAAGTATAACATCAATTAATTAAAAATGGAAATGGAATTCAGAGAGGTTTATTGTATGAACTGTAAAAAAATTCTAGGTCGTTATAATGTAAAATTTTATGATGATGATAAAATTTCAGAATTGTTAAAAACAACTCATTCTACTCATGTAAGAAAAGGACATCAAGTAAACATTAAGAAATTTGTAAAAAATTAATTTATTTTTTCAATTGCTTCAGTAAGATTTGAAATTCTATGAATTTTATCTTCAGTAATATGTTGATTCCAGGGTTGAGAGTATAGAATTACACTTTTGTTATTTTCTAGAAATTTTAATGCGTTTAATGGCGAATCGTCGATAAAAACATCATAATCTAAATCAGCTTTCATAGGACCATCAATTACTGAAACATAATTATTGTAAGAGATATTGTGATGGTCTAACCAATTCTTTACAAAAGAATCAGTAGAACGTTCTCTTGCAGTTACAATATCTACTTGACCAATATCAGAGAGATTTTTTGTAACTGAGGCTAGATTTTCTTCAGTAGGAGGAATTAAAGACCAATTTTTCCAACATGAACTCAATTCAGCATAAAAATCATAACGATCAATTTCAAATTTTTTCCAAAAATCCCAATCAGTAATCTCATGTTTTTGAATTTCCCGCCTAATTGAATTACTATAATTTAGCCAGGACTGAATAACATCTGCAAGTACACCATCTACATCTAATGCAATTTTCATGTTAGTTAATCACTAGTTTGTTTAAATTCATCAAGTAGGTTTTTTTGATGTTTACTGAGTTTTTTAGGAATATTTACTACAATTCTAACATACTGATCTCCTCTACCTCTAGAATTAATATGTGGCACACCCTTTCCTTTTAATTTTATAATTGTGTTTGGTTGACTTCCAGAATCAACTTTTATTTTTTCAGTTCCTTCTAAAGTTGGAACAACAACCTCGCATCCTAATGCTGCATCAACCATTGAAATATCTTGATCATAAAAAATATCTTTTCCATCTCTGTTGAATTTTGAATGAGGTTGTACTCTAACTCTAACAATTAGATCACCATTAGAGCCACCAGGTACTTCATTTCCTTCATTTGGTACAGTATAATCACCTGAATCAATTCCAGGTGGGATATCAAATGTAACTTTTTTTGAGCCCTTTTTCTTTCCTTGACCTTTACAATCACTACAAGGTGTTTCAATGATTGAGCCTTGACCTCTACATGAAGAACATGGTGCAGTAGTAACAAATGATGCAAATCCCATGTTACGTGTTTGTCTTACTTGACCTTGACCATTACATGAAGAACATGTTTTTTTATCTGTACCAGGTTTGCATCCTGAACCACTACATGTATCACACTGAATTTGTTTTTGTAATTCGATTTCCATTTGTTTACCATGTAAAACGTCTTCTAGTGTTACAGTTGTTTGATAGAGAATATCAGAACCTCGCTCTTGACCAAATCCAAATCCGCCGCCTCCACGACCAAATATTGATTCAAAAATAGAATCAAATCCGCCGCCTCCACGACCAAATATATCACTAAAGTCACCTCTTGCACCCTGAAAAATATCTTCACTTGAATATTTTCCATCTACACCTGCATGACCATGTTGATCGTAGAGTTGTTTTTTCTCAGGATCAGATAAAACTGCATAGGCTTCAGAAATTTCTTTAAAATGATCTGCAGCATCAGCAGATTGATTTCGATCAGGATGAAATTTTAATGCTAATTTTCTATATTGTTTTTTGATTTCATCATTAGAAGAGGATTTAGACACTCCTAAAACTTCATAATAATCTCGTTTTGCAGACATGAATCATTCCTTTATTCTAATTACTGTATAAATGATTGAATTATGAAAATTAGTTAGTTTTTGTTTCATCATTTGAAGATGATTCTGTTGTTTGTCCATCAGCACTTTGTTGTCCATCAGCACTTTGTTGTCCATCAGCACTTTGTTGTCCATCAGCACTTTGTTGTCCATCAGCACCAGGTGGAGGGGCAGCGTTTTTGTATAATTCAGTAGTTACTTCATTTACAATAGATTGTAATGCTTCAAGCTTTGGTTTTAATTCTTCAGGTTCCTTATCTAAAACATCTTTTACTTCTTTTACAGCATCAGTAATTTTAATTCCTTGTTCTTGAGAGATTTTATCTTTTAGATCATGATTGACTAATTTTTCAGTAGTGTAGATGTAACTTTCTGCCTCATTTTTAAGATCAATTTTTTCCTTCTTCTTTTTGTCTTCCTCAGAAAACTTTTCAGCATCTTCTTTTAATTTTTCAATTTCTTCTTCAGATAATTTGGTTTTTGTTTCAATAGTTATTTTTGCTTCTTTCTGAGTTCCAAGATCTTTTGCAGTTACATTTATGATTCCATTAGCATCAATATCGAATTTTACTTCAATTTGTGGAACACCTCTTGGAGCAGGAGGTAGATCAGTAAGATTAAAGCTGCCCAAGGATACATTATCTGTTGCCATAGGTCTTTCTCCTTGAACAACATGAATAGTTACAGCTGTTTGGTTATCAGCTGCAGTTGTAAACACCTTACTCTTTGAAGTTGGAATTGTAGTGTTTCTTTCAATGAGTGGTTCTCTAACTCCTCCAAGTGTTTCAATTCCTAGAGTTAATGGAGTAACATCAAGTAGAACAATGTCACTGGTAACATCACCAGCAATAATTCCTGCTTGGATTGCTGCCCCCATAGCCACTGCTTCCATAGGATCAACTCCGGATTCAACCTCTTTTCCTATAACTCCACTAACAAATTTTTTAACTAGTGGAATTCTTGTTGGACCACCAATCATTACTATTTTGTCAATATCAGAATTTGAGAGTTTTGCGTCTTCAAGTGCTTTTTGAATAGAAGGTTTACAACGATCTACAATAGGTCCAATTAATTCATCAAGTTTTGATCTGGTTAATCTTAATTCAAGGTTCTTTGCACCTGATGACGGATCATGTGCAATAAAGGGCAGATTAACATCAGTCTCCATTACAGTAGATAATTCAATTTTTGCTTTTTCTGCAGCTTCCCTTATTCTTGTCATAGCAGTTGTGTCTTGAGAAAGATCAACTCCTTCTTTTTTCTTAAAATCATCAACAATGTAATCAATCAGAACTTTATCCATATCAGTTCCACCTAGTTGAGTGTCACCTGAAGTACTCATCACTTCAAAAACACCACCGCCCATTTCCATGATAGTGACATCTAAAGTACCACCACCAAAATCAAAAACAAGTATCTTCATGTCTTCTTTTGCTTTATCTAATCCAAATGCCAAAGATGCTGCAGTTGGTTCATTAATTATTCTAACAACTTCAAGACCCGCAATTGTTCCTGCATCTTTTGTTGCTTGACGTTGGTTGTCATCAAAATATGCGGGAACTGTGATAACTGCTTTTTCTACAGGTTCACCTACGAATGCTTCAGCATCTTTTTTTATTTTTTGTAAAATGAATGAGGAAATTTGTTGGGGTTTGTATTCTTTGTCTTGAATTTTAAAGGTATAATCAGAACCCATTTTTCGTTTTGCAGCAATGATTGTGTTATCTGGATTTGTAACTGCCTGTCTTCTAGCAGGTTCACCAACTAATAGTTCTCCTTCTTTAGAGAAAGCAACTACTGATGGAAATGCCTTTCCAGCTGCAGTTTGACCTTCAGCTGCAGGAATAATTGTGGGTTTTCCACCCATCATAACTGCTGCTGCAGAGTTACTTGTTCCTAAATCGATACCTATTACTTTAGCCATTTTTAATTATCATCCTTTTTTTGAAATTTCTACTAATGTCGGTCTTATAACCCTCTTTTGAGAAATATATCCCTTCCTGATCTCTTTGGTAATTGTATTGTCATCCAAATTAGGATCAGTAATGACAGATATTGCTTCATGAAGATTAGGATCAAAAATTTCTCCTAATGCATCAATTGGAGTCACATCATATTTTTTCAATAGAGAATCCATATTTTTTAAAATTGAATCAAGGCCTTCAGTATTAATTTTATTGTCAGAAAAAACATCTTTTGCACGAATAAAATCATCATAGATTTTTAGAAAATCTAATAGGAATTCATCCACTTTAGCATTAACACCATTTTCAATATCAGATTGTGTTTTTCTAGTAAGATTTTGAAAATCTGCTAAAATATGTTTTAATTTTTCTTCACATTCTGAAGTTTTTTGTTTTTCTGCATCTAACAACTCTGAATAATTTTCTTGTTTAGTTTCCGAAGATTCTGATTCTTGAGAGGTTTCATCATTTTCATTCTCAGAAACAACATTTACAGGAATTTCATCAGATTCATTATCACTAGACAATTCAAACAGAATACTCGTTTAGCTAATTTATACCATTATTGGGTTGTTTCACATAAAGGATTTGCTTTGACAATAATCAAGTCAGAATCTTGTTTGGTTTTTTCAATATTTGTAAAATCAGATTTAGAACATGCAACTACAATTGTTGTTTTATCACTATGAAATAGATCAAAGTTTGGATCTTCATATGCTTCAACATCACCAATATAATCACGTAGTCTTGAAGTCAAATTTTGAAGCATTTCAATTTTATCTCCGCGCATCGAATGTTGATCAAGTGTCCAAGATAATGCAATTTTTGTTCTGCTAGCTTTAAGATCATTTTTCTTTAGAGTTGCACGGATTTCATCTATCAATCGTTTTATGTAACCATCAATTCCTTTGACACTTCCATTAATAAGATACATGAGTGTATTTGCACCTTCAAAAGACGAGCCTAAAGATTTGAGATCTAGTAATCCACCAACCATATCATCAAGGAATATTTCTTGGAAATCATCAGAAGATAAATCATTTTTAGTAATTTCATCTTGTGCATATTTACAAACTTCTAGTACACTACACAAACTTGAAAATCTTGAGAGAATATTGATTGCATGAAAGTGCTCAGATGATGAAATTGCAACAAAGTTTTTCTCTTTTTTTCCAGTAGTTAACAAATCAGATAGTACAGGATCTTTTTTACCATTAAAAGAACCAACGATTTTTGGTTGTTTATCAGTACCTTCTAAAGGATAATAAAAATATGAAATATCCTTTCCGACTTCAAGTCCTGTAACATGCTCAAGCAATGAAATATTTTCGTTATTTCCACCAAATCCGGTTGGCAGAGTAAAAACAACAGAACTTTTTTTCTTTAAAGATGCAGTAGCGTCCTTGAATTTTGAATGAATTTCAGTTTTGATATCTTGACCAGTTTTTCTGATTCTAGGAGTAAAGAATAGGTATTGAGCTTTAGATATTGCCACATCAATTGGTTCCATAGCTAATAATGGTTCATCCTCTTTCAGAGACGAGACATTAGGATAAGTTTTAGCAATTTCTGCTTTTAGTGAAATTGCAGATGGAGTTGATTCATCAATTATGTATACATCTGCTCCTTTAATGGCCATTTGTGATGCAATAGCATATCCTTCGGTACTAAGGCCATAAACAACAACTTTTGTTCCCCCCATTACACCAAGCTAAGTATTCGACTAAGAAAAACTTATTGAACTAACTTCAGTTATGGAAATTACTTGAAAATATGGATAGATATTCTAACTCCAAAGCAATTGTTGTTTTCTGAACCGATAATTGAGAAATTAGGCAAAAAAAACAGCATTTTATGTACTTCTAGAGATTATGAAGAAGTTTCAAAATTAGCAAAAATTCGTAATTTAGACCTGATTTTTGTAGGTAAACATGGTGGAGGAAGTAAAAATTCCAAACTAAAAGCAGGGAATGAAAGAATTGGAAAGCTTATTAGAAAAATTGAGGCATTTTCACCAGATCTAGCAATTAGTTTTTGTTCACCAGAAGCTGCAAGAATATCATTTGGTTTAGGAATTAAACATATTGCATTTTGTGATTCACCACATGCAGAAGCAGTGATGAAATTAACATTACCGTTAATTCAAAAATTATTAATTCCATACACAATTCCAAAGAAAGAATTTTCAAAATATGGCATAAGTGAAAAAAATATTATTCCATACAAATCAATTGACGCAGCAGTAACAATCAAAAGAAAAACAGATGAACGTGTACAACTTCCATTTAAAAACAATGGTAAAAAAAATATTTTGATAAGAATAGAAGAGGAGGAAGCAGCATATACCGAAAAATCAAATAAAATTATTCCAATTATTGATGATATAATTTCTAAATTTGATAAAGAAAATATTGTTATTTTAGGTAGATACACAAAACAAATTCAAAAACTACAAAAAAAGGTAGGAAAAAATGCTAAAGTTGTAAAAATGTCATTTGATGGAAAACATTTGTTAAATAATACAGATGTTTTCATTGGTTCAGGTGGCACAATGACTGCTGAATCTGCATTAATGGGAGTTCCCACAATATCATATAATGCAATTCCAAACATAATAGAGAATTTTTTAGTAAAAAAAGGATTAGTTAAAAGGGAAACGAATCCTAAAAAAGTTTCAAAACAAATAACAAAATTTTTTGAATCTAAAAAACAATCAAATCAACTAAAAGCAAAAAAAATTCTGAATCAAATGGAAGACCCTATTGGAAAATTAATTAGAGTTATCAAAGATTAGTTTAGTTTTAGGCATATTAAAATAAAAAGTTCATTAAGGGAGTTAGCGTGCTCGATTTAGCAGCCCGATAGTGTAGAGGTCAAGCATATGGGCCTTTGGAGCCCGTGACGGCAGTTCGAATCTGCCTCGGGCTACTTTTCTAAAAAACAATAAACTGTAACACGAATATAGCATGAGGTGTTTTTCTGACAATAGGTATAATGTCAGACATAGTATTAGGCATGGGAGAAGTGGGTGAAACCCTATTTGGATTACTACGTGAAAGAAATTTTGATTGTATTGGTATTGACGTAGAATCTGCAAAATGTAAAAATTATTCAGAAAACGATACGATTGAAAATCCAGAATATCTTCATGTTTGCTTACCAGGGCAATTAACAGAGTTTGTAGATATTACCATAAGTTGGATTCCAAAAATGAATGGTCTAAAAGCAATAATTATCCATTCTACTGTAAGACCAGGCACTACAAAAAAGATTCAAGAAAAATCCAGCGTCCCAGTTTTATTTTCACCAGTTCGAGGTGTTCATAGAAGATTCCTAGATGATATTAAAAAATATACAAAATTCATTGCTTCAGATGATAAAGAGATCAATCCTGAAATTAAGTCAGATTTAGAAAAAAGATTTCAAAAAGTTGATTGGATGTCAACTACAAAAACTGGAGAACTTGCCAAAATCTTAGTAGACACATCATATTACGGATGGCTTATCAATTATGCACAAATAACAAAAATGATTTGTGAAAAAGAAGGCATAGATTTTGATGAAATGTGGAAATTTGCAGATGAAATACATGAAAACCTAGGAAATAGACCAAAAATGTATCCAGGAATTATTGGAGGCCATTGTGTGATACCAAATTTGGAATTAATTGGGTATGAAGAACTAGATGTGATTAAAAAAATTAATGAAATGTATGAGAAATTTAAAAAATAATATTGTTTTCTAAAAATCTAATTTAGTTAGAAGTTTTGATGCAATAACAAAGAGTGTTGAAGCAATTCCAACAAGCACTAACATTTCAATAATTACAAACTCAGTAATATTTCCAAAAATTCCTGCACGAATCACATCAACTAGATAAGTTAATGGATTTAGATAAAAAGCAGTACGTAATGGTTCTGGAACATTATCTGCAGGATAAAATGCTGAACTGACAAATGCAAAAAACAGAAAAACTGTATTAATTATTACATTAAATCCTTCACTAGATCGTAATCTAGTTGAAATTATAGATGCTAATGAACCAAATAAAACAGAACCAGTAATGGCACCAAAAATGATCACAGGTATTGTGACTACTGAAAATTCTACAGATTCAAAAAAGACAGGATAGCCCACCAAAGCGATCAGAGAAGCACTGACTAAACCAATTATTCCGATAGTACAGATATTGCTAAGAATGTAATGACTTCTTGTAAACGGGCCAGACATTATTTGTTCAAACATTCCATGTCGCCTATCATTCCAAATTATAATTCCTGAGACAAGCGTACTATTCATTATGTTAAATCCAATCATACCAGATGCTAGAAATGCAGGATAGTCAAGTTCTTTTCCACCAAAGGGAACATGTTGAATTAATGGAGCATATGCAAAACCTGCTACAAAAATATAGATCAGAGGAAAAATTACTTGCCAAATTAAGAATCCAGGATTCAAAGAAATTGTAATATTTCTATTTACAAGTCTAATTATCGGATGCATTTTCTCTCACCATTTTTAAGAATATTTCCTCAAGGTTTGTAGGAACAGCAGATAAATCTTCTATCTCAACATTATTATCATTTAGTATTTTCAAAACTTTTAACAAAACTAATTCAGATTGTTCAGAATGGATAACAATATTTGTACCAGATTCAAAATTTATTTTACAATCATCAATTCCATTTAGTAAATTAGAAACTTTTAGATTTTTTTCTAATAAATGAATTTTAATAGTTTTTTCTTTTCCAAATTTAGTTTTTAATGCTTCAGGAGAATCAACAGTTATAATTTTTCCTTTATCAATAATTGCAATTTCATCACAAAGATATTCAGCTTCTGTTAAAATATGAGTTGTGTAAAAAATTGTCAAACCTGTATTGACTTTATTTTTTAGATAATCTAGTAATTTTCGTCTAGCACTAGGATCTAATCCCACGGTTGGTTCATCTAAAAATAATAAATCCATATCATGCATAAATTCTCGTGCAACCTGAACTCTTCTTCGTTGACCAATTGAAAGATCTTCATTTCTTTTCTTTCTAATTTCAACTAGATCAAAATCTTTCAAAAGTTGTTCCAGTCTTTTTTTGCGTTCAGTTTTTGTAACATTCCACATCATCCCATACTTATCAAGTGATTTTTCAACTGACAAAGTAGGTTCATAGCTTGGCTGTTGTAAAACTACTCCAATTTTGTGACGTACATCTAATGGATTCTTGATAGCATCAATATCCAATATTATGAGAGAACCATTTGAAGGTGGAATTAAGGTAGTAAGTAATTTGATAGTAGTTGATTTTCCTGCACCGTTTGGGCCTAAAAATCCAAAAACCTGCCCAGGTTTTACAGATAAAACAATATCATCTACAGCTTTGATTGAGCCATATGATTTTGATAAATGTCTAACATCAATACAGGACATATTGAAACTGCGATCATCCCACTAATTTAGTTAATCAGTTGTTTCATCATAAAGTTTCCAGTGGTTTAGAAAATTAAGAGACAATATATTCAAAACAAGAGAAATTGAGAATTAATAATTTAAAATTGACAATAAAGCGATCTAATTTAATAGAAATTCAAGGTATGAATATAATGAAATTTTTATTAATAGAATAAAGGTAGCAATTATGAATTGTCTGAATTTGATAGTCTAATTGAAAAATTAATTGAGCAAAAACCAGAATTAACTAAAGAAATTATTGAGGAACAAATAAAACTAAAAAAAGAGAAAATTGGTGCCGGATATCTAACTGATCAAGGAGCTTTATTCTTAATCGCATCAGATTATGGTGTTACATTGTCAGGACCATTAAAAGTTGAAATGAGTCTAAAAGATCTCTATGCAGGAGCAAAAGAAATTTCATTAGAAACTAGAGTTTTGAATTTATCTCCTGCAAAACAATTTTCAAGAAAAGACGGTTCTCCATTTTATCTTAGAACTATGACAGTATATGATGATGCAAACTCTACAGCAAGTGTGAAACTATGGGATGAAAAAGCAAATCTTCCAGGAATTGAAAATATAAAACCAGGAGACCTGATTAAAATCATCAAGGCTTATGTTAAATCAGATCTTGATGGTTCACCAACAATCAATATTGGTTCAGGTTCAAATGTAGAAGCTACTGATGGAACAAGTGAGATTCCAACGATTGACACAATTACAAAAGATGTAAGCGAATTACAAGAAGGTCAAAAAGATCTGGTTGTTTTAGGAGAAATTGACGGAGTCATTAGCGGTATGGAATTCACAAACTCAAGAGGTATGCCTGGAAAAGCATTGAGAATGAGGTTAAAAGGCAAAGATGGAAGTGGAATGAGAGTGGTACTATGGGGAAAAGATGAATCATCGATTCCAAATATGATTTCACGGTCAGCTAAAGTAAGATTACTTGGTGTCAGAGTTAAATCAGGAAATCAAGGATTAGAAATTCATGGAAATGATGCAACAATTATTGAAATTGAAGGAGGAAAAGAGGCAGAACCAGTAATTGCAAGAGTTCTTTCAATGTCACCAACAGAAAATGGAAGAAACATGATTTTAGCAGTAGATAACAAAAAAAACCTATACAACATTAGTGATTCATCAAATTCAACTAGTATTTGTGTAGAAGGAGATGTCATAGAATGCATGCCATCTAAAGCATATGGAAATTCAATAACACTTGATGAGAATTCTTTTGTAAGAAAATTAGATAATGATGAAAGTATTCCTTCATTATCTCAAATTAGAACAAAAATTAATGATGTTAAAGTTGATGGTAGTTATTGCATAGAAGCAATAATCTTGAAAGTTCCAGAAAGACGTGAAGTTCAAACAAAAACTGGAGAATCAATTGCACTTTCAGAAATGTTTGTAGAAGATGACACTGGACAAATTTGGGTAAAGGGATGGAGGAATCAAGCTAGATTAATTGATAAATGTGAATTAGGGGAAATTGTTTCAATAACGGGCCTTAATGCAAAAGCTGGATTAGAGGGAAGAATAGAAATGTTCCTAACAGCATTTTCTAAAATTACAAAAAAGAATTAGGAATCCCAAAAGCCCCTAGTAACTACATATTGTCTTTCTGCCTCATAGATCTGTTTGAATAAGTGTTCTTCATCAACCATATTTCGAAGAATTCTTGCAGCAGTATCTGCACCTACACCATAACCAGACATGACAATGATTGCAGTTTTACCAAAATTCTCGATTAGAGAAGACACTTTCCAGGCACGATCTACCTTATGTTTTTCCTCACTAGTCAATTTTTTCCCATCATGTTTTTTTCTGATAATTTTAGGAAGATCATAATCAGAGTAAAATGTTGCAGTAATTTGTCGCCCTTTACAATATGGACAAATCAAGATGTTTTTTACTTCATTTGTTTCAACAACACGTTCCCATTTTCCACATCTAGCACAAATTAAACGGTGTTTTGTTTTTTCAAGTCGAGATTTTACAAGATCTAAAATTCCTTTATCAAGATTTGCAGGAGAAGAATAATATTTTGATGTATGATCTAATATTGGTTCTGCTAATTTTGAAAATTGATCAACTTCTAACCATTTTACATGAATTTGATCTTCACGAATTTCTTGTAGGAGTTTATCAGTATTTTTAAGGTCATATTTATCATGAAATAATTCACGCAATGCTTCTCGAACAAGGGCAGTTTTAGAATATCTTTCATACAAAAATCGTGCAGATTTTCTTTCATATACTGCACCACGTCCTACAATACCAAACTTTTTTGCAACACACCATGTTCTCCAATTAACATTATGAGTACCAGCAAGAGATGCAGTAACCATAGAAAATAAATCATAATCATCTTTTAAGACTTCAAGAAATAATTTTTCGGATATTCTTGATCTAGAAGATAATGCAATTCTATAACCATCTGAGCGAGAATCTACAATTGAACCTAACATAGAAGATAACATAGAGGAAAGTAATGTTGAAAGTGTAGAATTGATTTTTGTACCAAAACATGAGTGTAGTACAATTGAGCCTTGAGATCTACTAGATTCGATTACTATGTTATTCTCATCAGAAATTTCATTGAAATTTAATTTTTCAATTGTTTTATTTGTTAACTGAAGTGAGCCTGAACGTACTTTGCTTCGAAAATTACCCACCTTTCTGGCAGTTTTGTAATCAATAGGAATATTCTCACCTTCCCAATATGGAACAGTAATTCCTCCACCTCTAAATGGTTCAACATTTACGGTGAATGACTTCTCATCAACATTTAGAATTCTCCATTGTGAACCTTTTAGAACAAAAATATTTCCAGAGTCACCATAATCACCTACAAATCTTTGATCTAAACTTCCAATGATTTTTTTTCCTACACTATCAAACACTTTGAATTTGAGGATATCAGGTATTGTGGAAAGATTTTCAAAATAATATTTGAAAGAACGGCCTTTCTTCCAAAAAGTCATCTTTGTTCTATCAAAAAAGATCAAATAATTTGAATCAAGTAAATCTAATACATCTACAAGTTCTTCTAGTTTTAAATTTCTAAATGGATAAGCTCTTGTTATCAAATCAAATGCTTTGTCAATTGAAATTTCTCCAATTTGCATTGCAAGTCCTACAAGATGATGAGCTAGAACATCAAGTGAACCATCATGAATTTTTTGCTCCTCAATAGAACCTTCTTGGATTCTATGAAGAATAGCTTGTGCTTCATATTCATCATCAGAATTATTTGTAATGATTAATCCTTTGGCAGAAGCATTACGGTTATGTCTACTTCTTCCTATTCTTTGAACTAATTTAGATACTTGTCTAGGTGAACCGTAATGAATTACTAATTCAACAGAACCAATATCTAATCCCAATTCTAGAGAAGATGTACAAACAACAATTCCTCGTTTTCCTTCACGCAAATTTTGTTCAGTTTCTTCTCTAACTTCTTTTGAAAGAGATCCATGATGTAATTCAATTGGAATAGTAGATTTTTCTTTGAGTATTGAGGCTAGAAACTCAGATTCACCTCTAGTGTTTGTAAACAAGAGAATTGGGGAATCCAAATCTAATTCAGACACATGTTCAATAATTTTCTCAGCTACATCAGAAATTGTTCCATCAACATATTGTATGTCTACATCATATTTTCTAACAGAAGTATCTCTAATTATCTCACATTTTCTTTTGGTACCTACAACAAATTTTCCTGCTTCTTCGAAATTCCCAACAGTAGCAGATAAGCCTATTTTTGTAAGGGGGAATTTAGAATTAAATTCTAATCGCTCAATACTTAGAGAGAGTTGAGTACCTCTTTCACTAGATAATAATTCATGTACCTCATCAATTACAATCCACTCTAAATCAGATAATGCATCAAGATATTTGACTTGAGTTAAAAGAATTACCAAAGTTTCAGGAGTTGTAATTAAAACATCAGGGGGATTTTCAGTAATTTTTTTTCTATCTTTTTGTGTTGTATCACCATGCCTGATTTCAATAGTCAATTCACTTTGATGAGCATATTTTGTAATTCTTCGAAAAACATCTCGATTTAATGCACGTAAAGGAGTAATGTAAAGAGCTTTTATTTTTCCTGATTTTTTAGAATTTTTCAATAGAGAGAAAATAGGTATTACAGAGCATTCTGTTTTTCCAGAACCAGTAGGAGCAATAACTAAACAATCTTTTTTTTGTAGAATTATTGGTGAAGCTCTTTTTTGAATTTCAGTTAATTCGGAAAAACCAAAATTCTTAAACAGAGATTTAGGAATCAGATTCATCTGGTGCTTTAGATCGTGATCTTTCATAAACAATTACACCAATCAACCCAAGTGCAAATAACACTACAGTGATAATCGGAATAGAATCAAAAATTCCTGCCATTAGTAAACTTCATCATTGACCGTTAAATATCTTCAGAAGAAGATAAACCTGATTGGTTAATCACATAAGAAAATGAATCCCCTATAAATGGGGAATAAATTTTTCCATTAAATTTTGAGGAATTTTTTGTTAGATGTATTTTGATATGAGTAAATGGGTCAATCGCACCTTTCATATTTTCAATTTCTTTTCCTTCCAAATTCCTTACCATATTAGTGATGACGATAGGAATTGTATTAGATATTGCAAAATTAGATAAATCATGCATGTATTTCATAAATAAAGAATTTTTTTCAAAAATCGAATCATCTTTTTGATATTCATAAGAAAATAAATCAGTTACATTATCAATTACAATTAACGAAAAATTTTTGTTAATATTTTTTATTGAATTAATCTGTTCAGAGGTGTTTGTTAATCTTGAAACGGTAATTTTATCAAGAAAATCAAATTGAGATTCAGATGTTTTTTGAATATCCAGTATTCTTTCAGGTCTAAAACCTCCTGTTGTATCAAAATACAAGACATGACCTCCATTTTTGATAGAATTTATTGTCAATTGCAACAATAATTGGGTTTTTCCTGTTCCATTTTTTCCAAAAATATCTACAATTATTCCATCTGGAATTCCTCCAGACAGAGATTTATCTAATTTTTGTAATCCAGTTGAGATCATTTATGTTATTATTAGAAAAAGAAGAAAAAATTTAAGGAATTTCTATTTCTTCAAAGGAGGTAAGGCTTTTATTCTAGAGAACAAAGTTGCAAAACAAGTGAACAATTAGTGTCTCAATCAAATAGCGCAAAAAGACCTCTAACAACTCTTCAAAAAAGCACAAAGAAGAAAGTTACTGTAAGACTGAAGAATGAAGTCGAATACAAAGGTAAAATGGATAATGTTGATTCATACATGAATTTGATTATGACAGATGCTGAAGAACTACATGAAGGTAAAACTATCGCAAATTATGGTAGAGTTATCGTAAGAGGTAACAACGTATTATTCATCAAACTAGAAAATGAACTCTAGTAGGTAGTAAGTTTTATGACAAATAATTTTCTATTTACGTCTGAATCAGTAACAGAAGGCCATCCAGACAAAATTTGTGATAATATTTCAGACGCATTTTTAGATGAATTTCTTCGACAAGATCCAGATTCTAGAGTTGCAGTCGAAACAATGGTAACAACTGATTTTGTTGCTGTTTCAGGAGAAGTTACATCAAAAGCTAATTTAGATAAAAAAGCACAAGAGGAATTAATTAGAAAAACAATTAGAGAAATCGGATATGACAATAAAGAATTGATGTTTGATGCAGATACTTGTCAAGTAAATTTAAGATTACATTCTCAAAGTCCAGATATTAGTCAAGGTGTTACTGCAACTGAAGATAAAGAACAAGGTGCAGGTGATCAAGGATTAATGTTTGGATATGCAACAAATGAAACTGAAGAATTAATGCCTATGCCTATTTTGCTAGCACATAAACTAATTCAAAAATTATCTCAAGTAAGAAGAGACAAAACATTACCATGGGTAAGACCAGATGGAAAATCTCAAGTTTCTGTAAGATATGAAGATAACAAACCAACTAAAATCGAAACAGTTGTTGTGTCTACTCAACATGCACCAGAAATATCTCAAGAAGAGATTGAAAAGGAAATCACTGATAAGGTTATCAAACCAGTATTAGGAAATCTATGGAATAACGACATTAAAATTCACATCAACCCAACAGGAAAATTTGTAATTGGAGGACCGCATGGTGATGCAGGTCTAACTGGGAGAAAGATTATTGTAGATACCTATGGTGGTTTTGGAAGACATGGTGGAGGTGCTTTCTCTGGCAAAGATCCATCAAAAGTAGATAGATCCGCATGTTACATGTGCAGATACATTGCAAAAAATTTGGTTGCAGCAGGTCTTGCAGATAGATGTGAAGTTCAACTTGCATATGCAATTGGAGTTGCAGAACCAGTCTCATTATACGTAAATACATTTGGAACAAACAAGATTCCTGAAAATCAAATTGAAGATTTGGTTAGAAAGAATTTTGATATGAAGCCCTCAGGAATCATTTCTCAATTGGATTTGAAAAGACCAATTTACAAAAAAACAGCATCATATGGTCATTTTGGAAGAAACGAGCCAGAATTTGGCTGGGAAAAAACAAACAAAGTTGATGCTCTAAAGCAAGGCGCCGGTCTTTAACAATTCTTTAACGGATTGAAAATTCATTTTTGATAAATTTCTCAGTTTTTTGTGATCTCCAACAAAATTTCCCACTAGAATATTGAGATCATCTATACCATAATCAAATTGTGAGTTAGTTATTGCAAGATGAAATGCATTTTCAATATCAACATAACATAGTTTAGTTTTTTTCTTTTGCAGGAATAATTGAATATATTTTTCAAATGAGAATATTTCAGGACCAACAAGATCTATTGTTTTATTCTTGAATTTCTTATCAATAATAGACTGAAAAATTAATTTTGTAACATCATTTATCGAAATTGGTTGTATAGAGTATTTTCCAGAACCTGGAATGGTGATTTTATTTTTTTTAATAGATTTCTTTAGATATTTTGTAAAAAGATCATCTTTACCTACAATATACGAAGGTCGAAAAATTGTATAGTTAATTTTTGAATCAATGATAGACTGTTCAGCCTTGAATTTTGATATAAAATATCCTACAGATGTATCAGAAGATACACCAAGTCCACTAGTATAGACAAGTTTTTTGATTTTTGCTTTTATTGATAAATTGACAATTTTTTGAGTTAATTGATGGTTAATTGATTCATAATCAGTTTTTACAGATTGTTTTCCAATTCCTATAAGATGAATTAAAGCATCAGCATTTTTTATTTTAGTAATAAGTAATTTCTGATCATAGTTTTTAGAGATAACTTTAGTTTCATTTTTTAATGATTTGAAATTTTTTCTAGATATTGAAATTAAATGAACATTTTTTTCAGACAAATATTTTCTAAGATTTTTTGCTACAAATCCGCTGGCACCAGTAACTACTATTTGAAGGGGTTTTTCCATAAGAATTTCAAGTAGTTTTTATTTTAAATCTATTTGGAAAATAAAAAATCCTAAACAAGAGTTAATACAGTAAAATGAATACATCAATTTGTGGTAGAAGAAAAAAAGCTAAAAACTGGTTATACAACAGGAAGTTCTGCTACTGCAGCATCAAAAGCTGCGTTATTATCAATCATCAAACAACAAATTATTGAGGAAGTAGAAATTACTTTACCTAAAAAAACTACAATCAAGATTCCTGTAAATTCATGTCAATTTGAAAAAAACAAGGCAAAATGTTCTGTAATAAAGGATGGAGGAGATGATCCTGATGTTACACATGGTGCTGAAATTATTGTTGAATTAACATTCAATGATAACAAAAATCAAATTAAAATTGACGGAGGAGAAGGAGTAGGCATAGTAACTAAACCAGGTTTAGGTTTAGAAATTAACAAACCAGCTATCAATCCAGTTCCAAAAAAAATGATTATAGAAAATCTTCATGAAGTAGGAAAAGATGTTCTAAAAGAAAAAGGAATTAGAGTTGTAATATCAGTTCCAAAAGGTAAAGAATTAGGACCAAAAACAGACAATCCCAGACTGGGTATCAAAGATGGAATTTCAATTTTAGGTACAAGTGGAATAGTAATACCATTTTCAACTGCGTCATATGCTGCATCAATCAGACAAAATTTGGATGTATCAATTGCCATGGGAAATGATACAGTAGTATTAACAACTGGAGGAAGGAGTGAAGATTTTGCAAAAAAAATTGTAGATCTACCAGAACATTGCTTTGTACAAATGGGAGATTTTTCTGGATATACAATTCAGCAATGTGGTAAAAAGAATATCAAAAAAGCATATGTTGTTGGATTTATTGGAAAACTTGCAAAGATGGCAGCAGGAGTAAAACAAACTCATGTTAAAGGTTCAAAAGTCGATATGAATTTTCTAGCAGAATTAGCAAAAAAAGTCAACGCAGATGAAAAAATTATTGAAAATATCAAAAAAGCAAATACCGCAAGACATGTATCAGAAATTATTCAAGAAAATAACATAAGTGGATTTTTTGAATTAATTTGTGCTGAAGTGCATAGACACATGAGAAAACATAGTGAAGAGAAAGTTCCAATTGATGTCATATTATTTGATTTTGAAGGAAATGTATTAGCAAGAGAACCAAAAGGGTAAGGTATTTTATTAAATCAACAAAGTTTTGAGTATGGAAAAAATTTCAGTTCTAGCAATTACTAAAAACGGCATCAATATTGGTCAAAATCTCAAAGAATTTTTTCCAGAATGGACTATTTTTGCACCATCTAAATTTTCTAATCAAAATGATTCTATTACGTGGTATTCAGAGCCTACATCAGAAAAAATTGTTGAATTATTCAAGAATAATGATGCTTTAATTTGCCTGTTTTCTTTAGGAGCAGTAATTAGATTAATTGCTCCTCATCTCAAAGACAAAAAGACAGATCCTGCAGTAATTGTAATTGATGATAAAACAAATTTTGTAATTAGTGTATTATCTGGACATATAGGTGGAGCAAATGAACTTACTGAAAAAATTGCAGAAAAATTACAAGCACAACCAGTAATCACTACAGCTGCTGATGTAAACAAAACCATTGCTGTTGATTTAGTGGGAAGAGATTTTGGTTGGAAGATTGAAGACGATTCCAATGTTACTAGAATTAGTGCACATATGGTAAATGAGGAACCAATAGGTGTTTTTCAAGATACAGGAGAAAAAAATTGGTATAAACAATTACCAAAAAATGTTTCATTATACAATACCCTAGGAGAATTAGAAAAATCAAAATCTAAAGCAAAGTTAATAATTTCAGATAAAATTATTGAGAATGATTTAATATCTGAATCAGTTATTTACAGACCACCTAGTTTAGTGATTGGGATTGGCCTACATTGGGATACATCAAAAGAAACTATCAAAGAAGGCATCAATGATTGTCTAGAAAAATTCAAACTTAGTTCAAAATCAATAGCAAAACTAGTGTCTATAAAAAAACCTGAAGACGTACAGGGATTGATAGATGCTGGAAAAGAAATGGGAATTCCAGTTGAATATGTTGAAAGAGAAGATTTAGCCAAAGTTACAGCTCCAAATCCTTCTGATACCGTAAAAGCTTTTGAAGGAACGGCTAGTGTTTCAGAGGCAGCAGCAATTCTTGTGTCAAATGGTAAATTAATTGTAGAAAAGCAGAAATTCCCACCAAATTTGACTATAGCCATAGCGAGGATTGAAGATTGAAACGTGGATTATTAATTATTGATAGAGGAAGTAGAGAAAGAGAGGCATCTGAAGAATTAGAGACTATTTGTGCAGGCATCAAGGCTAAAGGAGACTATGTTTTTACAGATTACTGTTTTTTGGAAGTAGAACCACCATTTATTGAAGATGGTATTTCAAAATGTCTCAAAGAAGATATTGATTCTTTGACAATAGTACCATATTTTCTGTATCCAGGAAAAAAAGTCAAGATGGCAGTAACTGATACAATGAAATTACAAAAAAATACAAAAGTAAAATTCCTAATAACTAAACCAATGAGCATGCATAAAACTTTGGTAGACATTGTTGGAAATAGAATTACAACTACTCTCAAAGAAAATAATGTTACATTACCAAACAAAGATGTGGATATAATGATTATTGGTCATGGTAGTAAGGATCCTAATGCACAAATGTCATTGAACTATATTGTAGATGAACTAAAAGATTCTTACAGAAATGTTAGCCGTTGTTGGTTAGAAATTGAACAACCAGATATTTTTGAAGGGATTAAAAAATGTGAAAAAGATCAGCCTAAAGTATTGATAATTGTGTTTTATTTTCTACATGAAGGAGCACATGTTAAAACTGACATTAATAATGATTTAATTCCAGCTCTAAAAGATTCAAATCTAAAAGATGTTTTTATTACAAAACATATTGGAATTGATGAAAAAATTATTGATTTAATTATTGAAAGGGCAAAAGAGGTAGAAGATGCAAACTAAGAAAGGTCAATCAATTGAAGATGCAAGTATGCAAATGATTGAAGATGAAATTGGTTCGCATTCATATAATGAAAAAGAATGGCCTATTGTAAGAAGAATCATCCATTCTACAGCAGATTTTGATTTTGCAGATAAAAATAAGATAATTTTTCACAAAGATGCAATTGAAAGTGGAATGAAAGCTTTGAAGAATGGTTGCAGTATTGTTGTTGATGTCAATGGAGTAATTGGAGGACTCAATAAACAAAATCCCAAAGATTTTGGAAATGAAATTGTTTGTAATATCTCAAAACCAGAAATTATGGAATTGGCAAAAAAAGAAGGAAAAACACGTTCGCAAGTGTCAATGAGGGCCGCAAAATCAGATATTGATGGGGGAATTGTAGCCATAGGAAATGCCCCTACAGCCCTACAAGAGGTGATAAAAATGGTAAAAGAAGGAATTGTCAAGCCTGCACTAATCATAGGGATTCCAGTAGGCTTCATCTGTGCTGCTGAATCAAAAGAAGAATTATCTAGATTAGAAGAGGCGCCATTTATCACAAATTTGGGTAGGAAGGGAGGTAGTTCATCAGCATCTGCAATAATTAATGCAATTTTTAAGTTAATTCGAGCAGAATCAGCTTCTTGAGTATTTTATACAGTTTTTTACAAAATCCTTTGCATAACTAGAACTATCAAAATAAAGATGCCCATATGATGCAAGTGAATTATATTGCATTAATCCATCTTTGTGATTCTTTATTCCATCACCAATTTCTAATTCATAAGCAAACTTTGAGTCAGAAGATACAGAATCTAATTTAGAATAATGAAATTCATGACCTTGAATACTGTGTGGTTTTTCAGAAATTATTGAATGATTAATTTTTCCTTTTGTATAATTTAGTTTCATTTTTTTTGTCATAGAAGTTTCTGCATCAAATATGCCAACCATTTTGTATTTTTTATTTTCTGAGGAAATAGATTTTGTAAGATACATTAGTCCTCCACATTCAGCATATATTGGAATATTATCTTCAGCAAGATTTTTGATGAGATTTTTCATAGTTTGATTTTTTGCTAACTGTGATCCCAAAATTTCTGGGAATCCTCCGCCAATGTATAGTCCATCACATTTTGGGATATTTTTATCATTTACAGGACTAAAAAACTTTAATGATGCACCTTCTCTTTTAAGAGATTCCAAATTATCTTGATAATAGAAATTAAATGATGTATCTAATGCAACAGCAATTGTTGTTTTATGTTTTTTGTAATTAGGTTTTGAGATTTTTTGAAGTTCTGTAGTATTTTTTGAGATTTTAATAATTTGGTCAACATCCAGATTTTTTGAAATAATTTTTGAGATGTTCTGAATTTTTCCGTATAGTGTTTGGTTATCTAAAGTAGAAAATAATCCTAAATGCCTTGATTCTAAACCAAGTAGGGGATCTTTTGGAATTACACCCACTATTGGAAGTTTTGTTTTCTCTAGAGCTTGTCTACATAGATTTTCATGTTTTTTGCTTCCTATTTTATTGAGAATTATGGCAGAGATTCTCGAATTTTGATGAAACTTTTGAAATCCCAAGGCAGTTGCTGCAATAGAACGAGCGGTTTTACTTGCATCAAGAATCAAAATTACAGGAGATTTTGTTATAGAAGATACATGATGTGTACTAGCGTAGTTTGAATCACCACTAAATCCATCATAGAATCCCATTACACCTTCGATTATTGATACATTAGATTTAGAATTTGAAATAAAACTAGATAACAAATGATTTTTTCCCATTAACCAGACATCTAAGTTGAATGTTTCATTTTTTGAAATACTTGAAAGATAACTTGGATCAATATAATCAGGACCTACTTTGAATGGTTGAACAGAATATCCTTGTTTTTGAAGTGCATAAATTATTGAACAGGTGATGGATGTTTTTCCAACTCCACTACTGGAACCAGCTAAAACAACTCTTGGAATTTTCAATTTGCATGAATAATATTATTTTTTTATTTAAATCGATGTATTTGTCAAATACTCAATGTTTTTAGTTAGATAATGAAATGGAATGTCATGAGTGGGGGTTTAACCATTGTATACACCGGAAAAGGCAAAGGTAAAACAACTGCAGCGTTAGGATTAGCATTAAGGGCTACAGGATATGATAAGAAGATCTGTATGATCCAGTTTATCAAAGGTTCATGGCATTATGGGGAAATGGATTCAACAAAAAAACTTGAACCTGGATTTGAGATGGTTGCAGTTGGAAAAGGATTTGTAGGTATTATTGACGACAAAAGTCCAAAAGAAGATCATGAAAAAGTTGCAAAAGAAGCAATTAGAATCAGTAATGAAAAAATTCAATCAGGAAAATACGATATTGTAATTTTAGATGAAATCAACTACGCAGTAAATTTGAACTTGATTTCTGTAGATGATGTGTTGAAATTGATAAAATCAAAGCCAGAGAACATAGATTTAGTTCTAACAGGAAATTATGCTAAAGAAGAAGTGATAGGCATTGCAGATCTAGTAACAGAAATGAGGGAGATTAAACATCCATTTCAGAAAGGTATCAAAGCAAAGAAAGGGATTGATTTCTAACCAGCAACATTAATTTACACAGTTAGGAGTTTTAGAAGAAATGTCTACAGAAGATCAAGAAATGCCTGAGCAGGGTGAAATTGTTCTTGCTACAGTAACCAAAGTCATGGATCATGGTGCATATGTTACACTAGATGAATATGATAATTTGCAAGGATTTTTACATATTTCAGAGATTGCTCCAGGATGGATAAGATCAGTTAATAGATTTGTAAAAGATGGGGAGAAAAAAGTTCTGCTTGTAAAAAAAGTAAATCCACAACGAGGAGATATTGATTTATCATTAAAACAAGTTTCAAAAGATCAGAAAAAACAAAAACTAAAAGAAGTGAAAAAATTTGAGAAGGGAAAAACTCTATTACAAAATGTTCAAGAAAAGGCAAAACTATCAGATGACGATATTGAAAAATTAGAAGACAGTATTTATTCAAAATATGACTCAGTATATGACGTATTCATTGAAATTGGAAGAAATGGAATTAACTCTGTAAAAGAATTAAAAATTCCTAAGAAAACGGCAACTGTTATTGAAGAAATTTGTTCTAAAATTAAACTTCCATCAGTAGAAATTAGAGGAATTATGGAAATTACTAACTCAAAATCAGATGGGATTGAAATTATTAAGAAAACTCTTTTGGATGAACTAAAGAAAGATTCAACAATAGACATTACATATTTGGGTGCACCAAAATATAGATTATCAATTACTTCAGAAGATTTCAAATCTGCAGAAAAATCGTTAAAACCAATAATTGCTGATATTCAGTCTAATATAGAAAAGAAGAAGGGTTCATTCAAATTTACTAGAGAAGAATCAAAGAAAACTCGAGAGAATTAAAATGAGATTTCAATTAAGAAGATGTAGTAAATGTTTTCAATATACATTGAAAGAAAAATGTCCTAAGTGTAATGAACAAACAATTTCTGCACACCCAGCAAAGTTTTCACCTGATGATAAATACATGAGATATAGATTAGCTGAAAGATATAATTAAAAATTAATTTCATGGAACAAAATCTTTGTTGATTTCATAAACAAATACACCTAACACAACTCCAGATTCTTCAACATTAAAACTAGGAGAAGAATATACTAGTTTGAATGGTTGATCATCATTTGAGAATTTAATGTTTTTTTCATATAGAGGAGTGTAACCAGGTTGATATGTCAATGATTGCTGATTTGTTTGAATATTTATGTATCCAACAACACTATAAGGAATCATTTTTCCAAGTAACGTATTATTCCAAAAATAATCAGTGCCACTGCTTCCATCTACGTGTAAATATTTATTCAAAGGTTCATTTGCAATCCTCATAAACCATTGTTTTTTTGATTCATCAGCCCCCCCACCTAAAACATAAAGTGGTTGATTGTTAGGTCCAACGTAGTCTAATCTTTGACCAGATACAAAAATTACAAAATAATCTGCTTCCATTTTATCTAAAGATTTCCAGCTATTTTCTGGAGTACCAATTAAAATTTCAGCTATCTTTTGGATAATAAGTGTAGAAACTGTAGCATTATCAGCTAAAGTAGCTCTATCAGCCTTTGTTTGAATCCAATATCCATAATCCCACCATGAAGCAATAACTGCATCTTCAGGAGTGTTGTTTTTTATCCATTCTAAGGAATCATTCCAATCATCAGTAGATATTTGAAAATGAGTACCGCCATTTAGAATTGTAGGAGGATTGTCAACAGTACTAACAATATTTGGAGTTGTGAAAGCTAATGGAAGTGTTAATAGAATAATTATTCCAATCACGTAAGATGATTTAAAAGTAAATTTTTTGAATTTGCCAAGATCATGGTTTTTTGAAATAAATTCTTTAGATAGAATCGATAATGATAAAGAAGATAATATAATAATTGAAAAAGATGCAAAAACCTCCAGTCTCACAAATGCAGAACTAAGATACATTCCAGACAATCCAATAATTAATGAAAAAGAAACCATATCATTTTGTATGAATGGATATTTTTTTGGAGTTTTTAGAATTAACCAAATTCCAAGACCAGCAAAAATCATTAAAACTGAATGAAAGAGAAAAGATTGTTGTATGGTAGTAGTTGCATGTTCAGATACAGAATCAACTAGCGGGTCTGTAGTAGTTAAAAATGGATTTATTGCATTTAGATACCTAAATGATGGGAGAGGAATAAAATCAGAATCCACATTCATTACAAGTAAACTAGGACCAATTATCAAAATTGCAATTAGAAGTAATAATCCATTCCTAATTTTTTTAGACTCTACACTCTTTTTTTGAATAATTATACACATTACAAGAAAAACGGTTGGTACAATTAGAGATAATCCACCTAATCCAAGAATAAAATCTGATCCTAATCTTTCAAACCCCAAAGAGGTGATTAGAGCAGAAATCGTAAAGACAGGAATACTCCATAAAAGAAAATTATGGTCTCTTCGTACAAATGGTAGTACGAAAAAGAATACTCCTAAGGGGATGATAAAAAATTGAATACCACCCCATGCAGAAAAACCAAATATAATGAAAAGTCCTGCTCCAACTAATTTTAAAAAAGAAATTTTATGATTCTTTGCTCTAATCCCACTTAAAAATAGGTATAATCCTAAAATTCCAAAAAATAATCCAAGAGGTTCTGATTTAAACCAACCAAGCTGTCCACGAATAAGTATAGGCAAAGAAATTGAAAATAATAGTGTAGAGAACAATCCTGCAGTTGTTCCACCAATTACTCTTACAAGAGCAAAAACTACAACACAAGTTAATGAACCAATAATTACTGGAAACATGATTGTGAAATCATAAAGGTTATTGTTGCCACCAAAAATCCAATATGTTGTTGCAGTTGTAAGGTGTAGCATTACTTGTGAATTACTAGAAACATCTCTCCCATGAGGATACCAACTTAAATTATCATCCCACTCAAAATATGCATTAACACCGTTTTCAACGACATATTGCGTTGCTCTAAAATTAAAAAAAGGATCAAATTCATTTAATTCCCAACCCCAATCTGCAGGTTGGGCACGAATTAAGAAAGAAATTGAAAAAGACAAACAAAGTATTCCTATTATTAAAAGATGATTTAATTTTAAATCATACCGTCCAATAGAAATCATAGTAGAATGGGAATTCAATTATTTTCAATTGATATCTACAGCTTATTACTCTTTATGACAAAATTTGTGTTTACAATAATTTTTGTTTATTGTGGTGCATATTTACCAATTAATTTTGCTTCAGCAATAACATGATTTTTTAGCAAATTTTCAAGATCTTTTTTAGTTGAACCTCTATCTAATTCAAGTATTATATCAAGTGCGTATAATTTGAAGATGTAAGTATGTTCTTTGTCAGGGGGAGCTGGTCCACCATAACCAATTTCTCCAAAGTCTGTTTCTCCTTCAATTGAATTTTTAGGTACAGAATTTTCATCTATTTTTTTTGTATCTTTAGGAATATTCCATAAAACCCAATGAACCCAAACTTTTCCAACAGCACCCATTGCATCAGGATCATCCATGATTAGAGCAAAGGATTTTGTTTGGTCTGGAACATCACTAATTATTAACGAAGGACTAACATTTCCATTTTTGTAACCAAATTTTTTTGGTATTGTTCCACCATTTTCAAAAGATGAACTTTCTAATTTCATAATTATAATGAGTTAAAAGCTTAAAGTTAAATTTTTCTAAGACTCCAGAATTATTTTATCATTAGAAAAAGACATTATTGAGCCACCAACATGTTTTATTTGCTTTTTTAGTTCTTTATCCATCGTACCAATAATGGAATTGTTGGATTTTGCAAATTCTATTAGTTCTTTGTCTGCAAAAGAACCCAATAATTGAATTGTTTTGAAATTTTTGACATAATCTAAAGTTTTTTCAATTCCAAGTTTTTTTTCAGGTATTGTTTGTAATTTTAATAATTCTGTTTTTACAACTTCGGGTACAACAAAAGAGATAGTACCAATTTCCATATCAAGAGAATCAATATTTTTTATTCTTTTAGTAGCAAGATTAATCAAAAAACTGGTATCACAGATTACTTCAACCAACTATTCCAGCACCAATTAGTCTCCATCGTTCATCGATTCTTCTACTTAGTGCTACATTTCCACCTTCAAAAATGCATGCAGGCCTTCTTAATTCAATATCTACATTTTTTGATTTTACTTTAACGACTTTACCCAATAATGGAGCAGTGCCAATATTTACTCTGAGTAATTCGCCGGTTTGTATTGGTTGAACTTTAATGTCTTCAGTAGTTCCTACGGCTGAATCAAATAATGTCACATCTAGTTTTAATTTTGTAGAGTTTTCAGGCAGAGTTCCTGGTTTTCCAATAACTGAACCAATAAATGAATCACTGCGAGTCATTGAAGGATCTAATTTAGTACCAATTGCAACTAATCCGCCAGGTTTTACTGATTCAACAATTCCAGCAGCTGTTCCTAAAGAAGTAATTTCTGTTATCAATGGTTCATAAGTTTTTTTCTTTTCGTTTAGGATTCCAGGTTTGATTTCAATTTCATCACCGATATTAAAAATACCTTGAGTTAGACTACCGCCAATGACACCTCCTTTGATGTTTTTTAGTTTAGTACCAGGTTTGTTAACATCAAATGAACGTAAAACATGCATTACAGTATCTTGTTTTTCATCTCTTTCAGGAGTTTTGATACTAGATTCTATTGAGCCAATTAATACATCAATGTTAAGACCAGATTGAGCGGAGATTGGAATGATTGGTGCTTTTGCAGCATGGGTTCCTTTGACAAATTTTGTGATATCTTGATAATTTGCAAGTGCTTCTTTGTAAGATAACAGATCAACTTTATTTTGAACAACTACAATTTGTTGAATTCCAAGGGTTTGTAGTGCCAAGAGATGTTCTTTTGTTTGGGGTTTTGGAACTTTTTCATTTGCTGCAACCAGTAATAATGCTCCATCCATTAAAGCAGAACCAGACAACATGTTTGCCATCAAACTTTCGTGTCCTGGACTATCAACAAAACTAACAACTCTAGATAATTCACTTTCTCCTCCACAATTGTTACATTTCGGAGTTGTAGAATACCCTAAAGGTTCTTCACAGTTTTTACATTTGTAAAATGCTGCATCAGAATAACCAACTCTAATTGTAATTCCACGTTTTAGTTCTTGGCTATGAACACTTGTCCATGAACCAGTTAATGCTTGAATGAGAGTAGTTTTTCCATGATCTACATGACCAGCAGTTCCAATGTTGACACATGGTTGATATCCATATTTTTTAATATACCAATCAGGAAGTGTATCTCTCCAATGCATGAGTCAAAATGTAGAATCGGTATATGTTAAGTTATTCTTTTTTATCTTCAGGTTTTTCTTCTGTAGACTCCACTGCATCTTCTGCAGGAGCTTCAACAGGTAATTCACCATCAAATTTACAATTAATTTGATAAATTTCTTCAGAAACAGTATTTCCGCGCATTAATTTTCTTACTCTTTGTCCTTTTTCTGCATCTTGCAAACCTACACCTTTAGAAAGTAGAACATATTTTCTTGCAGCTCCATGAATATCATTTCTCATTGGAACACCAGATTTATCACTGCCTCCAGTGAGTTTTAGTTTTCCACTTAGACCAACAACAGAAGCGTCAGTTTCGTGTCCTAATTCAAGACCCAAAAGAGGATTAGCATCGCTATCTTTGAGTTCTTTTGACATTGATTTTCCTTTAATGTCGGAAATGGTTATCTTGAAGTTTGCCAAGTATTCGAAAAAAATCTAAAACGACTAATTAACCTTTGGACATTATTTTTAAATTAATAACAACAAAGAAGATTATGGCTGAAGATATACGATGTCCAAAATGTGATAATAAGATGGTGGACATGCAAGCCTGCCATATGTTTTGCCCAAATTGTGGTTCACATCTAGATTGTTCGGATAAAGGAAATTATTGGTAGATTACAGTCCAGGTCTATCAGGAATATATTCAGAAGACATGTTAATTGCTTGATCTTTCATGATTTCAAGATATGTATCATAATCTGCTTCAAAATTACAATGTGGACATTTTACATTTGTTACATTATCATCCAAAACTGCAACTTTTTCACATTCAGGACATCTTGCATCCATATACTAACTTGTGAATCAAGATATTTAATTATAATTAATGAAGATGGTTCAAGCGGAGTTAGTTTAGTCTGGTATGACGTCAGCTTCCCAAGCTGAAGGCCGCGGGTTCAAATCCCGCACTCCGCATCATAATTCTCTAATTGCTTGTTCTATAATGCCCCTATCAGGAGCCTTTGGAAAATATTTTAAATAATTTTTAAGATCATCTTTTGCATCATTGTTCTTTTTTTGTTGTTCCCTAAGATAAGCACGATTTTTGTAAATTTTGGCAGAACGTTTAGGATTAATTTCAATTGCTTTAGTGTAACAATCTTCTGCTTTTTTGAAATCATTTGTTTTAAGATAAAAATTTCCAAGACCATTATAAGTCAAATAAGAGCGATTATTGAGTTCTAAACATTTTTCATAAAATTTAACACATTCAGAAGATTTTTGTTCATTCATCATAGTACCTAAAAGATGTAGTGCAATAGAATTATTTGGATTCAGTTCAATTGCCTGATTTAGGGATTTGATTGCTTCAGAATAATTTTTTAGGATATTTTGTCGCTCAGATTCAAAACATAATCTATTTGATTTATCAAGAGAATCATTCTCAAGTTTAATAGAAGATAAGATATCTCCAGGTGCAATTACTATCAACAATTTACCTTCTTCAGACCATTCTTTTTCAAATATATCTTCAGGGATTGCACCTTCTTGCATTTCGCCTTCTTGATTTCCTGTCTGAATATAATGAAGAATTGTTTTTTCTTCATCATTGTAACCTGTAATAACAGAAGCATGTTGAGTAACTTCAGGAATTCCAGGCAGAATTACAATTGGGGGAATTCCAGAGTCAATAATTTTTTTTAATTCATTTAGAGAAGAATATACAATTTTGCATACTAGCCCATGTCTTTCTGCAGATTCGATACCTTCAATGAGTATACTTCCGTTAAATCCTGCATATTTTTTTGCAGTTTCTATGGCTTCAGCCATAGGTAAATCGATATTCCAATATTTTGAAACCACATTTACTGGTAATGGAAGACAAATATTTTCTTCTTCTACTAATGGTAAAAGTAATTCATGGTCCTCCTGTTCCATAAATTAATCAAATTTTTCAGAGTAATTAAAATCATTCAGAGCATACAGAATTTTTCAATCATATTATTTCCGTCCAAACTCATTTCAGGATGAAATTGGGTTCCAAAAATAGGCTTGTTTACATGCTTAACAATTTCATATTTACAATTAACAGATTCTCCAATAGGAATCAAATCTGAGGGTAATTTAGATATCTCAAAATTATGACTTTCAAAAACCAATAAAGAGTTATTTTTAATAAGATTATTTTCAAAGACTTTGACAGTTTCATTCCCTTTTTGAAGAGAAGAACTTTTCTTGATTGTTCCTCCCAAAGTAAGAGCTAAAATTTCAGCACCATAACAAATACCAAGTAGTTTAGAATTATTTTTAATAGAATATTTTACAATTTTTGAATTTATTTCATTAATTTTTTTTTCATTCTTTCTTCTACCAGATAAAATAAAAGAATCATAGTTAGATAACGAATCAATATCTATATTGTTTGGAGTTTTGATTTCAAATAAAATATTTTTTTCAGTAAGAAAATCAGTTAGATTTTTTGTGTAAATAGATCCATTATCTACAACCAGAAGCAATTAGTTGCCTACCTCAATTGAGACATAATGAATCTCAGATATGCCATCTTTGACAAATATTGTTCCAATGTTGAGGTTATTTTCCTCTTGCCACATGAATACTCTATCACTTCTTGGTTGTACAAAGTCATCAATAAATTGTGATAAGAATTCTACAGCATCCTCACGATCATTTTCTGTAAAGAAGAATAATTCTCCTTCATTAAATGATAATGGAATTTGTATTGATGTAGGTTCTGATACGGTAATGCCATTTTCTTCAAAGACTTTTTTGATAATTTCTATTCTATTATCTCTGTCTAATTCAACATAATCTTTATCAGCAACAGTAATTGAACCTGCAACGCCTGAAACTTTCTTCAAATAAGCTTCAAATGCTTTTTCTTGAGTGGCACCTAGTCCGACAAAGTATTCTCCATTGAATGCTGCACCTACAGCTGCAATTGTTCCTAATTGTGCAACTACACCTCCAGCGCCAGCAGTATAAACAGGAATAAAGTAAACATCATGAGCACCCACACGATACAGAATATTATCACCAACTCTCGGATTTCTCAATAATGTCTTTAATTGAGCAAATTCAGGATCTCTATCAAGTGCTTCTCTAACAGCAGTTGGACCAATTAATTTAGTTGTAGAGTTTAGAGGAACTTCATAAAATTGTAAGTTACCCAAATTAGTAAGATCATTTTCAACTACCATATATCCTGCAAGGTTTCTTCCTTGAGAACCTCTCAATTCTAATGACAACAATCCCAAGAACTCAGTTTGTTCAAATCCTGGAGGTTTTGCTTCTACATAATAGGTGTCTAGGCCACGAGGAATTTCATAAAATTCATTTGCTTGAATGAATGTTTCAACATTAGTAACATGGTAAACATTGTACATTTCAGTTTTCCAATTAAATAATTCAACAGGATATCTAATTTGTTCTTCTAACCATGCAGGCATTGGTTGGAATTGTTCTTCATACTGACTAGCAAACATTTCTGTAAAGAAATCATCTCCTGTCTTTAGTAACTGAATATCACCATTGTATGAATCAACAAGTGCATATCCTACTAGACGTAAGTATGGATTTCCAACAGACCATGGAACATCTCGTGTATCAAATCCAATGATTAGTGGAATTAGCCAATAGGAGTTTTCACCATCAGTAACAGGAAGGGAATCTAATTCTTTACCAAACAAATCATAGAGAAAATATGGATACAAGATTTGCATTCTGTCATGTACATCTTTGTATCTCATTATGTGAACAGATTCTCCTGGAAATGAGAGCAAAAAGTTTGGCTCAAATATCCAGCTCAAAGGAGGTGAAACGTCTAATCCGCCCGATCCAGAATAAGATACACCACCAAGTTCTGCACTTTCAGAACCTCTGGAATTTGGATAAGCAGACCAAGTTTGCTCAAACAAGCCACCTTCACCATAGTAAATTTCTCTTTGTTTGAAAAATTGGTCACTTTCAACAATTTGTCCATCTGTTGCTTCCAAAGTAAGGAATCCTTCTGGAACATGTGTGTAAACAAGATGTTCGTTATACCATCTATTTTCAAGACTAACAGATGTTGGAAGGATTGGTTTCATTGAGGCTGTCCAATACAGAGTATTGTTAAATCTCAAAATATCATTATCTTCAAAGTCAACATAAGGAATCAAACCAATTTCAGGCTTTAATTTGGCAAAAGCTGCTTCCCAGTCCCAAACTCGAATTACATCAAGAACATCGCTATTTTGTGAAACATAGTTTTTGATATTGTTTGGAGAAACAGAGGTTAATTTAACATCATGAATATTTTCCTGTACATTGTTTAGTTCACCTAGGTATCTGTTAACTCCAATTTGTTGAGCAGTATACGGTCCCAAAAATTCAATCTTTTTTGCATCTGCAATACTATTATTTACAGAAACAACTCCTGCAACAATTATTGCAATTGCAATTATTGTAAGTATTCTAATGTATACATCTCTCTTAAACATATGAGTTAGAACGCGTGCTCTAATTCTATCAACAACTGAAAATGCAATGAGTGCAAAACCAATTACAAGTGTACCGCCAATTACATATCTTGTGTTATAATCAATTTGATCAGTAAAAAATAAGTTAAATCCTGCCCAAAGTATTCCAATTCCTATAATTCCTTCAATAGTTGAAACATAGTTTAGGTATCGGGGCTTACCTTCATTAGAGTCTTGAAGAAATGAAGTAATCACATGAATTATTCTGTGTAATCCAACATACAAAACTAAACGTAATCCTATTGCTGCAAGAATTGGAGGAATCAAAATTACTAATGCAGGAACCATTGGTACTACATTTTCGGCAGCATAGTTTGGATCGGTTTCTGGAGTGATAAATGGTAATGAAAATAATTTTGGTAGATTTTCTATTCCAAGATAATTACCATCAAGAAATGACATTGCAGCAAATCCAAACATAATATTTGCAAAGAATGCACCAAAGAGGAAAATTTTGGTAATTTGCCAGATTACAAATTGAGCTGAGCTTAATTTGTAATCTCTAAAACTTGGCACTACATTGGATATTGGTTGTTGCCCACTTTTGCCTAAAAATCCAATTGCAGTACTAATTGCATACCAAAAAATAGAAGATCGTCCAGCAATATTTACACGAACTAGTGCAATAGCAGATAAAATAATTGTAGAAATGAGTGTGTAATAGAGTGGCTTGGTAAATTGATCGCCAAATTCGGTGAAATTCATCGATAAAATGACTGCTTGATTTCCTACAATTGCAAAAATAACAATACCAATAATTGCAATAATACCTAATCGGATGTATTTTCCAGCATCAGGAGGAGGAGTCTGCTTATCAGTAGAGGCGCTATACAAAATCAAGTTGAGTTAAGATTTGGTAAATTAATGTCTTACCAGCAGAATTAGGCAATTGTTGCTAGTTTTTTGCAGATCATATAGACTGCAGCAAATGTTGGAATACTTACTTTTTCGTTATGGTATGGACCAAATTTTTTATTTTTTAATTTGAATGAAATAGGGCAATTTGCCAATACTTCGACAGTATCATCACTGAGAAAAGATGAATCGGCATAAGCATCAAATTTTTCCAAGTCTTTACAATGAATTTTTGTAAGACCACTTTTGCTATTAATAGAACCTGGTAGACGAAAAATTCTATGTATATCCATTGTAACATTAGGATCAATTTTTGCTCCAATATTTTCAGAAACATCATCTAAAGTTTTTTGAAATGATGAATAACCATTTGAAAGAAGTTCTGATATAATTTTTGATCTCTTTGATTTTGAACCATATACATATTTAGAGAATCTACCTCGCCATCCAGATTCACCAAAATCTGGAAATTGATTTCTATGTGGTTTGAATTTTTTCATTCCAAATTTTTCAGGAATTGCACCATTAAACATGATGTAATCTACCAAGTCTGATCTTTCTCTAGACCCATTTTGTTGGAATTGAGAATTGTACACATAGATATGAAATCCTTCATTACCAGAAAAATATATTTGAATATCATCATTGTTTATTGAGAAATCATTTGTTAATATTTCTGATAATTTTAAAACTTCATTTTTAGATGAATCAATACAATTCTTACAAGGTAAAGATTTTTTTTCTATTTTGGTTGAATTGCATTTTAAACATTTTTCAGAATTATTAGAAATTTTATTACATTCACTACAAATAGAAACTGTATGATTTGCTCTACAAGATAAATTTAGATCCTTTGCATCAATATCAAAAATAAGATCAGCTTCTTTCCAATCTTTCTCATTCATAGGTAAATTAGGAAATGAGTAGTATGCATTAGAGCAATACACGTCAGATGGAACATTTTGCATTAGTAGTAAATGTAGTTCTTTGTCGTCTTTGACTGAAATATGACGTGTCATTCCAGAATTGAATTTTTGATAACCAAATTCTCTTTCAGATGTACGTCCAGGTACTCGAATTAAATCAAATTGTTCAAAATAATATTTTTTGAACGCGCCCTCGAGAAATTTTATGTCAGCTTCTTTCATTATTTTCTCTTCTTTCCAAATTGTAAGGGACTAATGATACCATCACACTCTGGTGTTGCAAAGCAAAGACTTTGTGTTTTTAGTTTTTCGCATGAAGGACAAGAATATTGCGTACCACTACCTGATGTTCCAGCTAGATGATTAAGTTGGTAAAGGGTTACACGCTCATTATAATCAGGGGCATTTTTGAATAATGGTGCAATTTGTTGTACAGATTGTCCTTTTGAAAGAAGAAAAGTTGCTAACATGAATCTACCAGAATGTGGTAGATTTTCACCTTTTTCAAGTATATCAATTGCATGTTTGACACATGGAGGGTATTCTCCAGTTGTTACTGTAAAAGTTGAGAATTTTTTTGATAACATTACAAGTTTGTTTACAGAATCTTCAAAACCAGGAATCATTGTTGGTGTTTTTGCATTTACTATTTTTGAATTGATATAAGTTCCAAGTTCTTTTCTGATTAATCTTACAGTTTCGTGAGGAGTAAGAAAAACTAGACCGTTTTCTACATATCTGTTAATTAATTTCCATTCTCTTTCATGGAAATTAATAGAATGTTTTAGATAATCAGATACAGGTATTACAAAATAATCATTGATTTTTTCTATTTGAACTGAAAATAAATCATCAATTACTCTAATTGCTAATTGTTTTTTTGATTCATCTGAGATATTTGCTAAGTCTTTTTCTAGATATTTTTCAGCTCGTCTTGCCTCAGCAAGTGCAAATCTCTTGATTAGAGTATGCATGCCACTTAGTTTTAACAAGACTATAGCAAGTAGAAATGAAAAAACTTCTCTAGGAAGTGCTGCTTCTTTTGAGACCTGATCTCCAATAAGGTCAGATTTGTAGATTTTTCCATCAGCTGCAACTTGAATTCTCTCATATGCTTTAGTAATCAATTCTTTTAGATCAGGATCTGTTCCAAATTGTTCTAAAGTGAATCCTTTATCTTTTAGGTATTGGCCAGCATCAGCTAAAAATGGATATTTTGCGATTTCGTCTTGTCCAAGTGCTAGCATATTAGTAAATTACCTAGTTTACTTAAAAATCTGGTTTCAGTATATTTGATGCTGATTTAAATTATGTTTTGATAAAATTGAGAATATGCAGATCGGTTGTCATGTATCAATTTCAGGTTCTATTGACAAGGCAGTTGATAATGCAGTTGAGAGGGAATGTTCAGCATTTCAAATTTTTACCAGAAACCCAAGAGGATGGCATGCAAAACCACTAACTAAAGAAGACATTACTAATTTTAAATCAAAACTAAAAGATAGCAAAATTGATAGATTTGCAACATGTGCACACATGCCATATCTTCCAAATCTAGCAACTCCAAAAGAAGATGGATTTGAAAAATCAGTAAAAACGTTAGTTGATGAAGTTGAAAGATGTGCACAATTAGGAATTCCATATCTTGTAACTCATCTTGGAAGTCATTTAGGAGCTGGAGAAGAATCTGGAATTAAGAGACTAGTAAAAGGATTAACTGAAGCTGGTAAAACAAAAAATGATGTAATGATTTTATTGGAAAATACAGCAGGACAAAAAAATTCAGTTGGTTCAGATTTTAAACAATTAGGAGAGATTTTCAAACAGCTAAAACCCTCAAAAAAATTTGGTGTTTGTTTAGATTCATGTCATGCATTTGTTTCAGGATATGATTTGAGAAGTGAAACAAAAGTAAAGGAAACTTTTGCGGAATTTGACAAATACGTAGGAATAGATAATTTGAAAATTCTTCATCTTAATGATGCTAAAGGTGAAATTGGATGTAACCTTGATAGACATTATCATTTAGGAATGGGAGGTATTGGAGAAAAAGGGATTTCAGCTATTGTAAAATATGCAAATAAAAAGAAAATACCAATAGTGTTAGAGACGCCTATTGATGATGACAGAGATGATTTTGAGAACATTCGAAAAGCAAAAGAATTTGCGTAGAAATTTATTCAATGGTTTTAGTGACTAATTATGGACTATGAAGCAGTAATGAAATTAGCACTTGAGCGAGGATTTTATTTTCCTAGCTGTGAGGTTTATGCAGATGCACAAGCTGGTTTTTGGGAATATGGTCCAACAGGAGTGGGTTTAAAAAATAAATTTTTAGAATTATGGAGAAGAGAATTAATCAGAAGAGACGGGATGCTTGAGATTGATGGTTCTCAAATAATGTCTAAATCAGTGTTTGAAGCTTCAGGTCATTTAGGGAATTTTGCTGATCCAATAATAAAATGCACAAAATGTAATTCAACATTTAGAGCTGATAGAACTATTGCAGAAATTACCCAAATTGAAATTCCTGAAAGTGCAGATTTGGAGGAATTTGATAATGCAATTAATCAAAACAACATAAAGTGTCCAAAGTGTAAAGGAGATTTTGATAAAACCAAAAATTTCAATATGATGTTTAAGGTAGGGATTGGTCCTGAAGAAGAAGAGGCATATCTAAGACCAGAGACATGTCAATCAATCTTTGTAGATTTTCCTAGATTATACAAAACAATGAGAGGAAAACTTCCATTAGGAATTGCACAAGTTGGAAAGAGTTTTAGAAATGAAATAGCACCTAGACAGAGTCTTTTACGTTTAAGAGAATTTTATCAGGCAGAAATTGAAGTATTTTGTAATCCTTCTAGACTAGATGAAGTTGAAAAATTTGCAGAAATACAAGATACTGTGATCAGGATTCAAACAGATTCAGAACCAGTTGAAATGACTTGTAAAGAAGCAATAGAATCTGGAACAGTTCCAAACAAGTTTGTGGCATATTATTTGGGAATATTGACTGAGTTTTATGAAAAAACTGGAATTGATATTTCAAAAAGTAGATTTAGAAAATTGGGAGATAAGGAAAAAGCATTCTATGCTGAAGTTGCGTTTGATTTTGAAGTAGAGACTACAATTGGGTGGTTAGAATTAGTTGCATGTAACTACAGATCAGATTATGATTTATCCAGTCATGCAAACAAAAGTAAGGAAAAATTTGAGGTAATGGACAATGATGACAAAGTCTTACCTCATGTGTTTGAGATTTCAATGGGAATTGATAGGAGTCTTTACACAATTTTAGAGCATTCATTAAAAGATGACAAAGAGCATGAAAGAGTTGTATTATCACTAAAACCATATCTTTCACCCATACATGTAGGAATTCTTTCACTAGTCAAGAAAGATGGATTAAAAGAAAAGACAGATGAGATTTATCTTTTCATTAAACGAAAGTTTGATGCATTTTTAGATCATTCAGGTGCAATTGGTAGAAGATATAGAAGATTAGATGAGATAGGAGCTCCATTTGCAGTTACAGTTGATCATCAAACACTAGAAGATGATACTGTAACTATACGAAAAAGAGATTCTATGGAACAATCACGAATTAAAATTTCAGATATTGATTCAATTCTTTTAGAATCAGTTGCGTTTCCATAGACTAGTCTGAGTATACTGTTATCATTTCAGAGATTATCTTTTGTTTCACTTTAACAGTCAAATCTTTGATTGCTTGTGCTTGTGGGATTAGACCTTGTTCAGTCTCTAATGTGACAGTCCAGTCACCAATAATTGGGTCAATGGAAGTGATGGAGAATCGTTCTAATGCACTATCAGCACCACTATACTTTACTCTGAGTATCTGTCCATCATATTCAACACTTTGTAATCCACCTCTATGTCCTCTAGTACTATCTTGAACTGCACATTCATCAGATGAACCAATTATACATTGACCATTTGGTGCAATTACATTGAATTTGAATTCATCTTGAGAATCAGATGCATAAATCAAAACTGGTTCAGACAAGACATTTCCATCAATTTCAATTGACTGAATGGTCTTCATATCATATGCAGACATTGAAACGGTCTTTGGATAGTTGTAAAGTACTGCTGAATCAGTAACTTTGGATGTTCCATACAAGTCTACTTTACCTTGAATATCATATGATGATAGACCATCATAGAATGGAGTCTTCCAGTCAAATGATACTTTGGTCTGGCCATTACCAAAGAATTGGGCTTGTTTTGATACGACCTCACCATCAACTAATAGTGACACAATACCATATGCTGGGGCTTGATCATTTTCTATATACAAGTTAGGTCTAACTATAGAATTGCTTGCCTGGATAGATTGTACATCTAATTCTAGAGATACATCTGGGTCTGTTATTGGTTTCACACCCATGGTATAGTGTTTTGATTCAACCTCACTAAGTTCCTCATCAATTACATGTATCCAATAACCAACTGCAGGATCTTGCATGAGGTATGAAGGTATACTTGCAGATACTTGATATGCTGATTCAGTATAGATTAGTGGTTCAACATTCATTCTTATTGCAATATATTCGTCATCAGATTGTCCTAGTGTGATTGTTCTAAGTTCAACTCTCTTGAGCGGTGTCTTGCTATCAATGATTGCGGAAATATACAAGTCTTGTTCAGATACATAGAAGTATTCTGAATCAATATCTGCAATATGTTGTGTACCATTTTCAATTTGGAATTTTACATCGAATATTCTAGGTACTGCAAATGAAATTTCATCAATTTCATCTTCTGGGATATCAGAAACTACTACTACACCATCACATGAAGGAGTGTTAATTGCAGCATTTACTGTATTTTGTACTGTGCCTTTCTCTTCAGTAACAGTTACCATCAAGAATGTTTCATTTGATGTAATTGGAATTTCATATAGATATTTATCAACTCTAGTAATCTTGTTTAATTCCTCATATGGTTGTTCATCAGATAGGATAGCAACAATTGTTCCAGTCTTTGTGGTATGAATAGTAACTACTGGAAGATTCTCTGCATCGCTAGAAATTAAAATTCTTGCAATGTTTTCATCACATTTGTCATATGATACCTCGTTAATTGTTAGTGGAGTTCCCAAGATACCACCAAATCCCCCTGCACCACCACTAGCACCTGCACCTTTACCAGTACCACCCCCACCACCTGATCCGCTGCTACTGGTACCTTCAGTTGATGATGAAGTGGATTTCTTTGCTGCGCCGAATTTTGTAAAGTGACTAGTCCAGAGAATCACATCAGTGTTATCATCGAAATAACATTCATCATCACTATCAAGTGCTGCATCAGCTGCCGATGCAGTTGCAAAGTTTTCAGAACATCGTTCTATGAATACAATATTGTCATTAGTATCAGTATAAAATGGTACAAATCCAGAACCACCATCATCCTCAAAGACAATTTTTGCTGGTGGGCTAATAGAGATAGTCTGTCCTGCAATTCCAACTTCAAATGCGGCAATTTCTGAATATGAAGTTGTAGTTGTTGTAGTTCCTGCAGCAGTTGAACTTGTGGCGGATGTAGTTTCAATGGTAACTGTTTCAGAATGTGGGATTCCAAGTGTACCATTCCATCCAGATGGTCCTGTGAATGTTGTATTATCAGCAAACACTATAGTGCCAGCTTTATCTTCAGTGTTTGCATCATCATTTGTATGTGTAGCATTGAAAGATATATTGAAACCTTTAGTGATTGTGGCAGAATTACCACTCTTTATACCTGAAAAGTCAACAGTTGAACGAAGATTTTCTGAATTAATGACAATGTTACTGGTGGCAGAAGAACTGCTAATAACTACTGAAGATTTTTTAGTTATTTTTACACTAGTAGTGTCAGCTGATGGGTATAATTTTAATGGTTTTGAAGTATCACCTGGGGTAAATGTAGCAAGTAGCGTATCAGAAGTTAAAGAGTTTTCAGAAAATGAACGAGTGACTTCTCCGAGAGATCTGGCAAGGGTATCAGTAACAGTGATTAGATCAGATAGTAAAATTGTTTGAGAAGCTGATGAAGCTACTGTGTCAGTTACTGAGATGGA